>JABZLU010000003.1:0-21790 GCA_015256605.1 Solobacterium sp. | reverse complement strand
GACTATCCTAACGCAGATAAGTTAACTGACTTATTAGAAGTTGTTAAGACTGTCAAACCAACAATCTTAGTTGGTACTTCGACACAACCAAATACATTCACAAAGGAAATCGTGGAAGAAATGTGCAAGTTTACAGAGCGTCCAATGATTTTCCCATTATCAAATCCAACTGTTTTAGCTGAAGCTAGCGCAGAAGACCTCATTACTTGGTCAGATGGAAAAGCATTTGTAGCGACAGGTATTCCTGCAGATACAGTGTCTTATAAGGGCGTTGACTACGTAATCGGTCAAGCAAATAATGCTTTAATTTATCCTGGTCTTGGACTTGGCATGCTTGCATCAGAAGCTAGTCTTTTAACGGATGAAATGATTGGAGCTGCCGCACATTCCCTAAGTGGTATTATTGATCAATCCAAACCAGGTGCACCTGTATTACCACCATTCAAATATGTCGCAGATGTTTCTATCAAGGTAGCAGAGGCTGTAGCCAAAAAAGCGCAAGAACAAGGTCTTGCACGTGCGAAAGAAACAGATATGTCTAAGGCTGTACGCGATTTAAAGTGGTATCCAGAGTATCGCTAATTTACGTTTTGAATTTAAAGTGTATGGATGTATCAAAAATGTATGTCCATACACTTTTCTAAAATGAAATAAAACTCTAGAAAGGAGTAATATGCAAGTCTTTTTGGAATCAATTCAAAGTATTATCCCAATTATTGTAATCATTGTCCTTGGTTATATATTAGAAAGACGCGGATGGTTCGCGGATAGTTTTGGTGCCAATCTATCTCGGTTAATTATGAATATTGCTTTACCTGCATCCATCTTTGTCTCTGTTATGAAGTATTTGACATTAGATAAATTGGTCGAATTATCAAGTGGTTTAATTTATACTTTTGCGGCGTTTATTATTGGATATGTTGTCGCATTCTTAACAGTTAAAGTATTTAAAGTTCGTCCAGGGCGTCGTGGAACAATAATAAATACATTTGTTAATGCAAATACAATTTTTATCGGTCTGCCATTGAATATTGCACTCTTCGGCGAAAGTTCATTACCATACTTCTTAATCTATTACATCACAAATACCATTTCCACATGGACACTTGGTGTCTACCTGATGACGAGTGATAGTAAGTCTGGCACTTCTTCTAAAGCAGCTAAGTTTAATTGGAAAAATTTATTACCCGCACCTCTTGTCGGATTCTTAGTCGCATTAGTTTTCTTATTCTTACGTATTCCACTTCCTGCATTCGCAAGTAGTACTCTTGCATATATTGGAAATATCGTTACGCCTCTTTCTCTCATTTACATTGGCATTGTTCTTGCAAAAGCAGGATTAAATACGATTACATTTGATAAAGATACGATCATTACTTTAATTGGAAGATTTGTACTTGGCCCTGTGGTCATGATTGGAATTCTTTTCCTTATGGCTAAGGGAATGAATGTTGTTGAGTATAAAACATTCATTGTACAATCAGCAGCCCCAGCTTTAGCAGTTCTACCAATTCTTGCTAGTCAAGGCGATGGTGATGTAGAATTTTCCACAAATGTTGTAACGTTAAGTACCATACTATTTGTAGTTGTAGTACCAATTGTTGTAACTTTGTTAGGTTAATATAAAAAGACCTTCTTTCAATGCATGTTTTCATGCTTTGAAGAAGGTTTTTATTTTTATTCAATGTTTCGAATATATCTCTTTAACATCGTTAACATCTTTTCATCAAGGGAAAGTAAGAATACTTCCCCTTTGTTTAGATATAACGCAACTTTATGACTTCCATCAGAGTAATCTTTACCCTTTTCATTTTTTGCATTCAACTTGATAGATTGAACATCATTTACATTGCATCTAGCAAGTGACTTGCGTGCTTCTTTGTGGAAGATTGCATCGATGGTTAATTCATCATTGACTAAGATATATTCATATTCTTCATATAGACGTAATCGTAAATATACATAGAAGAATAGCAGTGTGATAGCAGAGCCAATCCAATAGAGAGGTTTTGTAAATCCAGCAATCAAAAATGCTAAACATGCAAGCAGGTCTGCCACTACATATAAAACATATTTTAGTTCTGGTCTATTTCTTTTTACCGCTAATTCATAGTATGCATCATTCATACGCTATATTACCTAATTACCTGTTCTGTTTCTTTATCAAAGAGATGTGCCTTATTCATATCTAATGCAATTTTCGCAACATCGCCTTTTGTTAATGCTGTATTTGGATTTACTCTTGCAATCATCTGTTTTCCTTCAACATCGAAATACAAGAAGATTTCTGCACCAAGTAGTTCATATACTTTAATTTCTGCTTCAATCGTATTATCGTAATCATCCAACTGATATAATTTGGAATCATATACATTTTCTGGACGAATACCTAATACGATTGTCTTACCAACATAACCCTTTTGACGTAGCAATTCTCCTCTTTGTGCAGGTAGGCGAAGGTCTTTCTTTCCAACCCGTAATTGAATCGTATCTCCTTCTTCAACTACAACTGCATCCAAGAAGTTCATCTGTGGAGAACCGATAAAACTTGCGACGAATAGATTATTTGGTTTTTCATATAGATTCTTTGGTGAATCAACTTGTTGCACAACACCATCTTTCATAACGACGATACGTGTTCCTAATGTCATCGCTTCTGTCTGGTCATGTGTAACATAGATAATTGTAGCACCTAATCTTTCGTGTAGTTTTGCGATTTCGATACGCATCTGTACACGTAACTTCGCATCCAAGTTAGAAAGAGGTTCATCCATCAGGAATACTTTTGGATTTCTGACGATGGCTCTGCCCATCGCTACACGCTGTCGTTGGCCACCAGATAAAGCCTTTGGCTTACGATCTAACAGTTTTTCTAGGTCGAGGATTTTAGCTGCTTCCATAACAAGACGCTTAATCTCTTCTTTAGGAACCTTATGTAATTTTAGACCAAATGCCATATTCTCATAAACTGTCATGTGTGGATATAATGCGTAGCTCTGGAAGACCATCGCAATATCTCTATCCTTTGGCTCTACATCATTGACAACTTTTCCATCGATTTCTAGTGTTCCGGATGTGATTTCTTCTAAACCCGCAACCATACGTAATGTTGTTGACTTACCACAACCAGATGGTCCAACAAAGATAACAAACTCTTTATCCTGAATTTCTAGATTAAAGTCTTTGACCGCATGGACCCCATTGTCATATACCTTGTTAATATTTTTCAATGATAGACTTGCCATTCTTATTTCTCACTTTCTTGCCAACGTGCATCTAAATCCACTTCAAACATACGTTTCCACGGCATCTGTACATTCATAATTTTAATTTCTGATGCGATTGATGATAGAGATTGTTTTGCGAATTCTTGTAATTGTTCATTTACCATCTGACTTACAACACCATCTTTTTCTTTCACATCAAAGTAATTCATGCCTGCAGGTAAGTTATTCTTTACCTGTGTTCTCACCTTTGCACAATATCCGGCATCTTCAAGATATCTTTGTACAATGAAATCCATTTGATTTTGTGACTGTCCATAGTATAGGTAATTTACTGCTTCCGCAATCGCAGTACCGATTGTATTTGCGGAAGTATTCCACCCTGCATAGCCACTTACTTTTAGAAGTAGTCCATTGTTATTGAGTAATTGAATTAATGATAAATCTGCACCGTTCGCGTATGCGTTATCTGCGATAGAAACGACTTTCCCTTCCGCAAGTCTCATCTTAATGAAACGTAGGAATTCCGCTAGATTTCGATCAATCGAATAACTCGTATGAATAGAAGGTTGATACTCTGCTTCTTCCATATTCTCAGATGGTGCACTAATTGCCAAAATAATATCTGCTTGTTCAAAGCTGAATGTCTGTTGACAGCCAGCCGATAAAATATGATAGGAAACTGTAGAATCTAATGGAAAGCCTTCGTATAAAGGAATAATCTGCTTAGACTTTTCGCATGCATATTTGACATATACTTTTGGGCATTCTCCTTTGATTGTATTTAACATGCGTGCAAATAATGTAAGTTCTACTTCATCTGCACCTGGGTAAATTAATACTCTATCAATGAGACCCAATTCCTGTATCTTTTCACGGATTACTTTTTGATCCATTGCAGGATATCCATATGTAGTGGAATCATCTTGTGGTATTACTAGGCTATCTAAATAGCCTTCACGCAATAGATCAATGACATACATATTCATCTGACGATTAATTTCTCTACGTGAGATAAAATCTTCGATATATTCTTCTGGAATTTCTTTTGTCAGTTCACTGATACGTTGCCCTTGTGAAATCCCAACCTGATGCATGTTTACTGCCTCACCCAAATCGTGAATCTGTTTACCATAGTATTCATAATAATCAGGTTCTTCATCTGAACTAGAATAACTAGGACAACGCATAATACATTGGAATGCAAAGATTTTTAAACTTGGATTCTCTTTCTTCAGTTCTTTGATTGTATCTAGTTTTTTCTTTAGACCTTCTTCATCTTGATGATGAATACGTGATGGAATTAGTCCTCCATACAACAACATATCCATGGAGATGATCAAACCATAGGCATCCTTGCATTCTTTACACAGGAAATCTTTGATGATGTTGTAATCTGCACCATCTTTTTTAAAACCTAATGTTTGAGGTTCAATAATTTGTATTTCTTCATTTTCAAATAAGCGCTTTGGGAACTTATAGTTACATGGTCTTTCATCCATGGGTAATAAAACAATCTTCTTCATAACATCATCCCTTTACAGCGCCACTTACTGCTTCAATATAGTTCTTTTGGCATACGATAAATACAATGAGTACTGGAATGATGGAGATGATTGTACCCGCTGCGACATATCCAAACTTATAACTAAACGAACCATTTAGATATTGTAATGCGGTTGCGAGTGGGTATTTATTTGGGTCTTGTAAGACGATAATAGGCCATAAGAATGCATTCCAGTAGCCAATAAAGTCAAAGATTACAATTGTGGAGATACTCGGCATAATACCTGGTAACATAATCTTCCACCAAATTCTAAATTCACTTGCACCATCAATTCTAGCAGCCTCGATTAGTTCTCTTGGAACACCAAGATATGCTTGGCGCATCAAGATAATACTAAATGTCTTCACTGAGCTTGGTAAGATTACACCTAGTAGTGTATTTAATAGTTTTAGTTTTGTGATTGTTAAGTAATTGATAATCATTCCCGCAGCTGCCGGAATAATCATTGTAGAAACTAGGATACCAAAGATAATCTTCTTTCCTTTAAAGTTCATCGTTGCGAGCGGATAAGCACACATGGATGAAAGTAAAACATCCAAGAAGATACCACCCAATGTAATAATTACAGTATTATGTACATACTTTCCAAGATTCATATATTGGATAACACCAATATAGTTTGAGAAAGTAAAATCTTCTAACTTGAAATGTAAATCATAAATATTTGCGCCTGTACGTAAGGAAGATAGTAGTAGCCAAATAAATGGACCAGCACATAAGATAGCGATTGCGATTAAACAGATATAAGAAAATATCAAATTCACGATATCTTTCTGACGTAATTTCTTTTTATTCATTATTTGACATACCTCCTTTCTTACCATATACAAACACAGCAATACTTAACGTACTTGTGATAATTGCCTGTAAAGCACCGATTGCGGCAGCGTAACCAAATTGGAAGTCACCGAAGGCCTTTACGTAGGAATAGTAGTTGATAACCATCGTTGCGTTATTTGGTCCACCTTTGGTTAGTACGAATACAACATCGAATACACCAATTGCGGAAATAACAGAATTTAAAGTACATAACCAGATATATGGTTTCAATAATGGAATTTTGACTTTTACAATTGTTTCTAGGTTTGTAGCACCATCAATCTTGGCAGCCTCAATCAGTTCCTGAGGAATACCTTGAAGACCTGCTAGATACATCATCATGTAGTATCCTAACCCTTGCCATAATGTAATAAACATCAAGCACGGCATTGCTGCATACTTGTCGCTTAAAAAGCCAAATGGTTGTGTAATCCAGCCGAGGTCCATTAGTAAGGTATTGATAATACCATGTGAGTCAAAGATAAATCCCCAGATTATAGATACCGCTACCATGGAAGTGACGACTGGAATGTAGAAGAGTGTACGGAATAAACTAATTCCTGGTATTTTTCGATTTACAAATAATGCGATTAGAATCGATAGAATCTGGATGATTGGTACAATGACAACAAATACAATTGAGTTCTTTACCGCAATCAAAAACTCTCTATCTTGGAAGGCATTAATAAAGTTTTGGAAACCCACAAACTTTGTTTCTCCTAAAACGGAGTAGTTATAAAACATCAAAATCAAACTTCCAATGATAGGTATGATTGTAAAGACTGTAATGATAATCAAAGCTGGTGTCATGAAGGCATACGCCGTTCTTGTTTCTCTTCTTTTTCTTCGAGATACCATTTTATTTGTGAGACTCATGCATATCCTCCTTGTGTATAAATATGTTTCCCCGAGCTAGATTGTGCTCGGGGAAACATCAATCGTTACTTCGCTTCGCTGAGAATCTTGTTTACATCTTCTTCTGCTTGTTTGAGTGATGCACGGATATCTTCACCGTTGATAATGCTTGCTTCGTAAGCCTTGTTAACGGCTGTAGCGATAGCATCTTGGCTAGCGATACCTAATGAGAAGTCCTGAGAAGTTAAGCTTGCCTTAGCGGACATTGCGCTTGCTTCGCCTTCTAAAGTAGATGTATTCGATGTGAAGAATGGATCTTCAGAAGCCTTTTTTGTAGATGGGAAAATAGATACAAGTTTGCAGAAAGCAAGCTGGTTATCATCGTTTGTAACATAATTAGCGAACTTGATAGCTGCTTCATGATTCTTGCTTGCTGTAGGAACAACTAAGTTCATTAATGGGTTTCTGCTTAAACCATTAGAACCTGTTAATGGTGTAGATACATTGATGAGTTTGTATACATCTGGTGCTTCATCCTTGATTCTAGCTAAAGAAGAACCTGATGAACTTACGATAGCCAATTTGCTGGATTCAAATAGTTTCAATGCTTCATCCCATGAACCCCAGTTTGTCTTAGGAAGTACGCCCTTGTCTGTTAATGCTTTGTATTGTTCAAGTAATGCGACTGTCTGGTCTGTATTGAAAGCTGCCTTCTTACCATCCTTAGATAAGATGTCGATATTTTCAGATACTAACATGTTAAAGAGTCCATCTGGTAAGAATAGGTATGCGCCTGTCTTATTGTAGAAGTCTTCTGCTTCTTTCAATGCTTCTGCGTATGTGTGAGGTTCTGTAATACCAGCCTTTGCCATTAGTTCCTTATTGCTGAACATGATATCTGGTGAAGCATACCATGGGAATGCATATACAGAATCACCAATCTTAGCTGAATCCCATAAGCCTTCATTATAAATTGCCTTTTGTTCTGCTGTAGCTTCCTTATTTAAATCCACAAGTGCGCCCTTACCAGCTAATGTTAATGCGAATTGTGTATTGAGGTTTACTACATCTGGTGCTGTTCCACCTGCAACTGCAGCTACTAATTTAGATTGCATATCTGCGTAAGGAATATCTGTCCAGTTAACCTCTACATCTGGGTTTTCCTTCTCATAGTTTGCAATCATTGTTTTAAAATAATCTTCGAAATTTGCCTTTAGATCGATTGTCCAGAATTCGATCTTTGTCTTGTCTGTGCCTGCCTCTGATGCTTTCTTGCCACAGCCTACTAAACTACTTACAGCTAACGTGGCCGCAAATACTGCACTTAATAATTTTTTCTTCATGTCTTTCCTCCTGTGAATTATTTAAGTGGTTGTGATGCCTCACAGTTTTGATGTTGAGACGATATGTGACCATAGATTATAATTCAGTCTTTCTATCGAGCTATCATCAAAATAGTGAAAATCTAAATGTTCCTCTTCTAGTTCGTCTATTTTTGTGACCTCTCCTTTCTGATATGCCAGTAATTGCTCACGTACATCGATTACTCTCTGCTTTAATCCACCCAGACGTACAGCTTGTACTTCAAATCCTTGATTACGATTTTCTAGATACCACTGCTTCTTGAATGCATTGTAGAAAGTTTCGATACGTTTGATTAACTCTGGAAGTATTTGATTAACAATCTTATTCAAAGCTTGTAAATCGTTTTGTTTGTATGCGTGATAGATTTCATTCCCTAAGTTTAGTTTTAGTTCCAATACTTCTATCAGTGCCTTTACCGTATCGAAGTAGTAATATAAATCACTTGTTGTATTCGATACGTTAGAAATCTTTGGTAGAACAGATTGAATTTCATCAATCATTTCTGCTTTTGCGGCGGAGTCGAATGTACCCTGCAACAAATCGTTATATAAGAAATATTTACTTGCATTGTTGTGTGTAAAGCCATCTTTTGTGCATGGATTTACTTCATCAATTGATAGGAATGTATCAAGAGATATTCCTGTTAGTACTTCAAAGCACTTTTCACTCATGCGATTGCCATAAATTTCATTCGCATTTACAAATAGTGCTGGCAAGATTGCGAAGAGTGATGTTTCTGCACCATCATCTCCCCATGCCGCAAAGGTAATTTCATCAATATGATTTTCAACACATGCTTGAATTGCGGATTTACATGCATGAATGCTATATCGATTATGAGGAATAAATCCAGTCCACTTCCAAGCTCCACCTACAAATGAGATGTTCTGTGATAATTTTTTATGTTGCTTCAGATTATCCGCATAATGCTGTACATCAGTTGAGTAGTAATCCCAATAGGCTAAATTTACATCTTCTGGTGCTTTGATTTTATGAATTTGTTCCTGGCTAAGATTGTAATAACTACCATTTGCCGCAAGGCGGAAGAACATATCACTCCACATCTGTAGTTTAAAATTGTATTTACTAGCAATCTCTCTTACCGTTTGTAAGTGTTGATTCATGATTTCCAAACGGTTTTGATAACCATGTTCATTCAGGTATTTTCCTAGTCCTAACATGAACGCTTCATCCATTCCAATATTCACTTTTCGTGAATGGAATGCTTTATCTAATGTTCTAAATAGATTTTCTAGGTATGTATATGTACGAGTTGATCCAACAAGCAAGATATCATCGACATCAATCATCTTCTGATATTCCTCGTAGCGAACAATTTGATTTAGATGTGCTAATGTCTGCACGTATGGTCGTAACTCGATTCCGTACTGTTGTGCATAAGTATCTAACTCTTGAATGTCTTCTACTGTATACGCTCCTCTTTGATAGCCAATATACGGTTCACCATCAATCTTTAATGTGTCCTCCATGTACAGTCCTAGAAATGTATATCCCATAAAGGATAGATATCGAACAAACTTCTTCAACGTCGATATTTTCGGTACCGCATTTCTAGAACAGTCCACCATCACGCCGAGATCATTTTCAACACAGGTTTCTGCTATATCATGCTGTGTAGTTGTTAAAGTGAGTAATGCACGATTTCTTTGCGAGATAGATGAATAAACGATTTCTGTTTCATCATGATAAAAATGAATCTGATAACCGTTTATCTTATCCTGTTTAAAAATGATCTTTTTTTGATTGAGATATGGTTGTAACCAATGATTTTCCTCTAAGAGGAATCGTAGATTTAGTTTATCTAGCATGTCTTCCATAATTTCATTATAATTATGATATGTTGAAAGCGCTTTCTATTGTTCTGAGTTTTATGAAAGTACTTTCTAAATAGACTCTCATAAAAATTTTTCGTGTAATATAGTGTTATGAATTTATTGTCTAAACTTACATTTTTACCACCATGTAATCAGGTAAATCATCATTATCAATTTGATTGGTCTGCTTCAGGTTTTCAGTTTGCATTTTCTGGCAAGTCTATTGAACTTCAAATTACCAGTCATCATACGTTATACGGACCTGTTATATTGGCAGTATTTGTGGATGATGAGGTATATCAAAAGATTGATTTAATCGAAGGTAGCCATGCATATACAATTTCATTTTCAAAGAAAGAAATCATGCATGTGAAAATCATCCAGATTACTGAACTGCAGTATGGGTCCTTCCAATTAGAAGATATACGAGTAGATGGAGAAATCTTCAAGTGGGATAAACCTCAAGAATCTATTTTATGGATTGGTGATTCTTTATCTGCAGGTTATGGTTTAGAATCCGATACTACACCACTGGTATTCAATACACACTTTGAAGATTGTACGCATGCATATCCTTATATGGTTTCGTACGCATTAAACACAACTCCAATTATTATTGCATATAGCGGTAACGGTATTCTTTCTCGTTGGATCCCCGAAACAGAAGAAGCGGTCAATGATGAAGATATTCTGCCAAGTATCTTCCCTTATGACATAGATGAAGATCCTTCTTGGGTGATTATCAATCTTGGGACCAACGATGCCTCCTACACAAGAGGCATACCTGAACGTGAACAGCGTTTCCAAAAGTTATATATCGACTTTATCCAAACGTTTAAGGCAAAGTTTCCTAACGCAAAGTTTCTACTATGTTATGGTCTCATGGAAGAAACACTACTTTCTTCAGTTAAAAATGTAGCCAAAGAAACTTCTAGTTTATTTTTAAGATTTGATACCGCAACAGAAAAAGATGGCTTCTGTTTTGCAAGCCATCCAAATAAAACATCCCAACGAAATGCAGCAAATACTCTCATCCATTTCATTCGTACACATAACGAGGAAACCCTATGATTCGAAACATCCGATTAAATACAAAAACAAAACAAATCATTCAAAGTGTTTATCCTACAATGTCCTCTTTACAGCAGAGTATTGCGGATTATTTCCTGGAAAATACTGAGCTTTTAGATTTCTCATCAAAGCGTATTAGTAAGATCCTTTACGTCTCTGAACCTACTCTATCCAGATTTGCACAAAAGTGTAATTTTAAAGGCTATCGTGAATTCATTTATGAATATAGCAATGACCTTCAAAACTGTGAATTTGATTCTTCAGATGAAAGCCAGCATATCAAAGAAGATATTCAGAGCCAGTACTTTGATTCTCTTAAAAACAAATGTATTGAGATTGCCGAGCAAGATTTTGACCACTTACAGGAGATTTTCGACCAGTCTGGAAAGATATACGTCTATGGGGAGGGTTTTGCGTCAACGATTGCCAATACATTTCAATATCGTTTAATTAATCTTGGCTATGATATTTCAATTATCCCTAACGTAGATTTCTTACAATTGCGATCCCAACTCATTCAACATAATGACTTGTTTATTTATATCTCCATGCAGGATGAACCAACAATCGATTCAGTATCCTTCACACATCTACTCACGCATGAACCCTACGCCATTTATATCGGACAGGCAAATACTAAACTAGATAAGAAGCCTACATTCACGGAGTTTTATCAAATTCCAAACACAAAAGATACTGTATGTAGTCCACTCATTCCATTTATTGTTTTTATTGATTTACTGACAAATTATATTCAATTTAAATCTCAAAAATAAAAATCGGCACTATACCGATTTTTACTTTTTAGATACCATCTTCTGTTTCAACTTCTTTGTGTTGAACAAGTTCGAAACGCATAACTTGTGTCTTACCTGTCTCAATTGTTTGAGCAGCTAAGGAATCAATATCATTTGCGAAGCTTCTTGTAAGGTTAGCTTCCACAATCATGCCTAAGTTTGAACCAGATAATACAACAATCTTGTATTGTTCCTGAAGCTTCATTGCAAGTTCAACAGAAACTTTAAATGGTGAACCACCAACTAAGTCTGTAAATACGAGGATTCCGTCTGTGCAATCCTTCAAGGAAGCGAAAGCTGCTTCCAATTTCTTTTCGAGATCATCCGTAGAATCTTCTTGAACGAAGTCTACCGCATGATAATGTTCTGGTTTACCACCAATGAGTTCTACTGAACTTGTTAGGCCACTAGCAAAATGTCCGTGTCCTGTAACAACAATACCAATCATACTTTTCCTCCTTATTTAGAGTATGGATATAAGATTACACCCTTTACAACACGGTTGACCTCGCCTGTTGGACATGGGTTATCCGGTGTGAAGTGATTGCGAATTGACGCAAATAATGCCATCAATTGTGCAACGATAATAAAGTCTAAACCTACAAAGACATTATCCTTCGCTGGTGTATCAAAACAATAATAATAGTTCGCAAGAGATTTGGCTAGTTCACATGGCGTATTACATACAACCATAATGCGATTTTCTTTGCGTTGGCCTGACATTTCTTTCAATAGGTCAAGTTCATATTGTCTTTGGTATTCACCATCAGAGAGATATAGAACTGTTAATGTTGTGTTATCGATGATGGACTTAGGACCATGGCGGAAACCTAATGGTGTATCATACATCGTTACAATCTTACCAGCGTTTAATTCTAACATCTTTAGTGCGGATTCCTGGGCAATACCCTTCAATGTATTTGTGCCTAAGTATACGATTCTACCGTAGTCAAACGCATCATCAAATTCCTTGATTGTAGGCCAATCTTCTTCAACAAGTTGTTTTGCGGCCCCAATCACATCATTTACAGCAGCGACTGTTTCATCGAAATGGTCTAGGCTAAAGCAGAGTACTGTTGCAAGATACATATTTGTAAAGCTTGATGTCATCGCAAAACTCTTATCCAATGTTTCAGGAGTTAAGTTAATTGCGAGGCAACGGTCGCCCTCTGCATTAGCACGCTTGCTTAAAGCACCATCCTTATTACATGTAATGAATAAGTGATATAGATTGTCATTTACTGCTTCTACAGACTGAATTGCACCTACAGATTCAGGAGAATCACCCGAGCGACCATAGCTGATTAATAAAGTAGGCTTATGTGCAGATACATAATTCTCTGGTGTAGCTGTTAAGTCTGTTGTAGCGTAGCTCTTCACCTTGTAGTTTAACTTGCGATTTAAATAGGAATATAATGCATTCCCCACAAACTCACTTGTGCCTGCACCTGTCAAAATTACATCATAGTCTTCCTGATGAATAACTTTATTGATAAATGACTGAATCTCTTCTGCACGTGAGCGTACTTGTTCGATTGTCTTCTCCCAAGTTGAAGGTTGTTGATGGATTTCTGTGGCTGTAAATGTTGCCTTTAATGATTCTAATTCTTCATTTGTATAATTAAATATGGACATTGTTTTCCTCCTTTTG
The DNA here is from genome assembly GCA_015256605.1 of Solobacterium sp. Lineage (GTDB taxonomy): Bacteria > Bacillota_I > Bacilli_A > Erysipelotrichales > Erysipelotrichaceae > Bulleidia. The sequence goes on along the minus strand of JABZLU010000003.1, from coordinate 8,606 downwards.
TGCCTGTCTTATCTGATTTGTATTATAACAATCAGAATTTACGATTAGAATAAATTAACTGAAAGATGTCAAATCATTATCGAAAAGTATAAGTGTCAAAAGAGATAAATAAAATCAATAGTGCTATGATAAACATAGAAAGTAATTCATGAGGGAATAAAATATGTTTATTAAAAGTAATCGTGTATGGATAGCCGGTGACTTTATCCCAGCTGTCATTGAAATTTCTGAAGGTAAGATCAAGGGTATTTACCCTGCTGAAGATCATACTGCAGATGTTGATTATGGTAATCGTCGTATTGTGCCAGGATTTATTGATATCCACTGTCATGGTGCGTATGGCTATGATACAAACTACGCAGAACCTGAGGGACTTAAGAAATGGGCAAAAGGAATTCCAAGTGAAGGTGTTACTGGTTTCCTTTCCACAACAATCACTGAATTAAACCCAGTACTAACAAAAGCCGTTAAGAATGTTGCGGCTGTTAAGCGTGAACACGTAGCCGGTAGAGATGGCGCTGATATCATCGGTATTCATTTTGAAGGTCCATACCTTGATATGAAATACAAAGGAGCACAACCACCAGAAGCTATCGTTCCACCACACGTAGATGAATTTATTCAGTACCAAAAGAACGCAGAAGGACTCATCAAAGTAATTACATTAGCTCCTGAACACGATCCAGAACTTGCACTTACAAAATACTGCAGCGCACATAACGTTGCGGTATCAATCGGACACTCTGGTGCAACCTTCCAAGAAGGTATTATCGCTGTCGCAAATGGCGCAAAATCTATTACACATACATACAATGGACAATCTCCATTCAACCACCGTGCAAATGGTGTAACTGGTCTAGCACTACGTCTTCGTGATTTGTATAGCGAAGTCATCTGTGACTGTAACCACTCAACACCTGAAGCGCTCAATATCTTCTTTAACGCAAAAGGGAAAGACCATGCAATCATGATCTCTGATGCGCTAATGGCAAAGGGATTTGAACCAGGCTCTAAGTTTATGTTCGGTGGACATGAAATCGAAATCTATCCAGATGGAAGTGCTCACCTAACTGAGAGTGGAAGTCTAGCAGGTTCTACAATGCGTATGAACGAAGGACTAAGAAACTTAGTTGAAAGAGCTGGTGTTCCATTTGATGCGGCTCTTAACGCTGCCACAATTAACCCTGCTACACTATTAAACATGCATGATCATATCGGTAAGTTATGCACAGGATATGATGCGGATATCGTTGTCTTAAACGATGACTATAGCGTTGAGGAAACCTACTGTAAAGGTATTGCGCAACTTCAAAAATAGGTACTTCTATGACAAAAAGCCCAGATAAAAAAAGACCATCCATCTTTGATGATGGTAGTGCGCAAAAGCGTGGCGCGATTGCCGGAAGAAATATTTACATCGATGATAAAGGACAAACCATCATGTATATTTCCCGCACACAAACAGGATATATTCTAAAAGAGAAAGATGCGAAGAACTTCAATCTCTATCACAATCGTATCGCACTTGGTATTGCAATAGCGATGTTACTGATGAGCCTAACAAGTGATTGGAGAATCTCTATTATCGCTGGCCTTGTGCTATTTGGAGTACTACAATATCGCTTTGTAAAATCTTGGTTACCAACATTACCACAGATTCCTAACTTTAAACCAAAACAGAAAAAGTCATTCATCGAAGGACTTGTAGAAACAAACAATAAAGGACGTTGTATTCTACTCGCTGTATTATATGCTTTATTAGGTATCTTACTAGTAGTAAACGGAATTCTCATTAAGAGTGATATCGTTGTCATTATCTTTGAAGTAGCTACTATGCTTGCATGTTTATACATGAGCGCACAGTATATTATCGCAATTTCGAAAATGAAATATTAAAAAGATGAGTTGAGGTTATCCTCAGCTCATTTTTCATTCATCTCTTTACGAATTATTTCAATATGGATACTTCTTGGAGTGCTTGATATAGGGCCGTCATTGCCTGTATATCCTCTTTTGTACTACCCGCAAAAATACTACTTTCAAATATATTCTTTTTAACTCTTGCGATGAAAATTAACTTCTGATGATCTAGATGAATTTCTAATACTGTTTTCATATTGTTTTGATTGATTGTGGCAGATCGTACTTCCCCTTGATATTTTCTACCACCAACTGCTTCAATCAAAATGGTCTTTCCACTAACCTGTACTGTATATTTGCGGATACAATATCGTTTGACTAAACTCATGATTAAAAAACCGATGATTACACCCAATATCGCAACCCAACCAAATCCTGTTAATGATTTTGATAAGGGGTGATAGTCAGGTATGAAATACCACATAACAGCTCCCAATATCGATGTTGGTAACATGAGTGCAGCAGGAAAACAAATTCCCATTAACATTTCATCGCGTGGTTCACTTGCATAAAATTGATATTCTCTCATACATTTAGAATACTATTCTCATCATTTTTTTCAATATCATTATTACGATATGGTACATATATCAATATCTTATGTACGATTCTTCCCCAACGATAAAGAACCGAACTTAATCGGTTCTTTTTCTATACTTACTTTGTAAAGTATTCAACTGCTGCCTTAAATAACAACTGTTGATTTTCGATATCTGGTACGTTCTTATAAAGGTTATCCCCATTACGTTCAGAGTGTCCCATCTTACCAAGGATACGTCCATCTGGTGAGGTGATTCCTTCAATCGCATAGACAGAATCATTTGGATTGAAATGAATATCTGAAGTTGGCTGTCCATCAAAGTCAACATACTGTGTTGCAATCTGACCATTCGCAATCAAGGTTTGAATCACAGTATCTTTTGCGACGAATCTTCCTTCACCATGGCTAATCGCAACTGTATGAATATCTCCAACATTCATATATTTCATCCAAGGTGATTGATTACATGCGACTCTTGTCTTAACGAGTTTAGATTGGTGTCTTCCAATTGTGTTAAATGTCAGTGTTGGACGGAATTCATCTGGTTCCATAATCTTGCCATATGGCACAAGTCCAAGTTTAACAAGCGCTTGGAATCCGTTACAGATACCAATCATTAAACCTTCTCTATGATTGAGTAAGTCTTCTACAGCTTCTTTTACCTTTGGATTACGGAAGAAAGAAACAATGAACTTCGCAGATCCATCTGGTTCATCACCACCTGAGAAACCTCCTGGAAGTGCGATAATTTGGCTACGACCAATCGCATCCACAAATCTTTCTACACTATCCTCAATGTCTTTTGCGGTTAGGTTCTTAATCACAAAGATTTCTGTTTCTGCGCCCTCACGCTTAAATGCACGTGCAGTATCATATTCACAGTTTGTGCCTGGGAATACAGGAATTAAGACATGCGGAGTTTCAACTGTATAACTTGCATGCATGTCAAATTTACGTTCTACAGATGCTGGATTAATTTCCTTTTCGCTCTGCTTGATATTGCAAGGATATACAGATTCTAGTTTTTCCTCATAGCGTGTTTGTAATTCATCTAATGAGATTGTTTCATCCTTTGTACGTAATTCAAACTCTCCAATAGTCTTTCCTAATAGTTCCAGATCTTCAATCTCATCATCTGTCTCTAACAAGAACCCACCATAGCACTTCTTAAAGAGTCGATTGATATTTACATCTTCTTCTAGTGCAAATCCAATACGGTTACCTAGACTACACTTGAGAAGTGCTTCTGCTGTACCACCATGTTCAAGCGCACAAGCAGACTTGACACAACCTGAGCTAATTAATGAATAAACCTTATCAAATACATCGCGTACACTCTTGAAGTCCGCAATACCATTCTCATCATACTCTGGCATTACTGCATAGATATAATGATCTTTATCCTTCCACTCATTTGTAATAATGCGAGAGGCTTTCGCAGTGGATACCGCAAAGGCGATAAGCGTAGGTGGAACATCGATATCTTCGAATGTTCCTGACATGGAGTCTTTCCCTCCGATTGCCGCAACCTCTAATTCTGCTTGGGCTTTGAGTGCACCAAGTAATGCCGCAAATGGCTTGCCCCACTTCTCTGGGTTATCACCTGTACGTCCAAAGTATTCTTGGAATGATAGCCATGCATGTTTAGGGTCAATACCAGCCGCAACTAGTTTAGACATCGCTTCAATGACTGCAGCCATCGCGCCCTTATATGGTGATAAAGAAGATAATTCTGGGTCATAACCATAGGCCATGAGTGATGCTGTATCCGTTTCACCATCTAGCACTGGAATCTTAGCAGCCATCACTTGGCTTGGTGTCATTTGGTATTTTCCGCCAAATGGCATACATACTGTTCCACTGCCAATCGTTGCGTCAAAGCGTTCAGCCAATCCCTTTTGACTACAGATATTTAAATCTTCTACAAGCTTATCCATACCTGCACGAAGACTTTCTACTTGAACCCCTTCTTCTGGTTGGTCTTCCCCAACCACAACAGATGTATGTCGACTTGCGCCGTTTGTATTCAAGAACTCACGAGAGATATTTACAATTTCTTCTCCCTGTAGGGTCATAATCATACGTGGTTCTTCTGTCACTTCTGCGACGATTGTTGTCTCAAGGTTTTCCATGCTTGCAAGTTCTTGGAACTTTTCAGCATCTTCTTTTCTAACCACAACAGCCATACGTTCTTGGGATTCACTGATTGCTAGTTCTGTTCCATTTAAGCCTTCATACTTCTTTGGGACTTTATTTAAATCAATCACCAACCCATCTGCGAGTTCACCAATGGCTACTGCCACACCACCTGCACCAAAGTCATTACAACGTTTGATGAGTTTTGCGGCTTCTGCATTACGGAATAATCTTTGTAGCTTGCGCTCTTCTGGCGCATTACCCTTTTGAACCTCAGCTCCACAGGTTTCTAATGATTCAATATTGTGTGACTTTGAAGAACCTGTTGCGCCACCACAACCATCACGTCCTGTACGTCCACCCAATAAGATGACAACATCACCTGGTTCAGGTCTCAAACGCACAACATTTTCTTCTGGGGCTGCCGCAATGACAGCACCAACTTCCATACGTTTCGCAACGTATCCTGGATGATAGATTTCACGTACTAGTCCAGTTGCTAGACCGATCTGGTTACCATAGGAACTATATCCAGCTGCCGCTGTTGTTACGAGCTTACGCTGTGGTAACTTGCCCTTCATGGTTTCATGAATTGGTTTTAATGGGTCAGCAGCACCTGTTACACGCATTGCTTGATATACATAACTGCGTCCTGAAAGTGGATCACGAATTGCACCACCAAGACAGGTTGCAGCACCACCAAATGGCTCAATTTCTGTAGGATGGTTATGTGTTTCATTCTTAAACATCAATAACCAATCCTGATCTTCGCCATCTACATCAACTTTAATCTTAACGGAACATGCGTTAATTTCTTCCGACTCATCTAAGTCTGTTAACTTACCATATTTCTTTAATGCCTTAGCTCCAATCGTACCCAAATCCATTAAGCATACTGGCTTTGGTGTACGACCAGCATAGATATGACTACGTAAGTCTAAATAATTTAAATACGTATCTTTTACATATTCAGGTTGAATCTCTACATCATCGATAACAGTATGGAATGTTGTATGACGACAATGATCTGACCAATAGGTATCAATAACACGAACTTCTGTAATTGTTGGGTTTCTACATTCAATTTTTTGGAAGTATTCCTGCATGAACTTGAGGTCTTCTAAATCCATCGCAAGTCCATGTTCCTGAAGGAATTTCTTTAAACCTTCTTCATCCAACTTGATAAAACCATCAATCACTGGTGGAAGCTCTGGAGTTTCAAAAGACATAATAATTGTCTCTGGTTTCTCTAAACTTGCGATACGAGCTTCTACTGGGTTGATTAAAGTTTCTTCAATGATCTTCTTTTCATCATCTGTAAGCTTACCTTTGATGTAATACAGACGTGCTGTCTTTACAGTAGGTTTTTGTTTCATGGAACTGAGTTGAATACACTGTGCACAAGAATCTGCACGTTGATCAAACTGTCCAGGTAAATATTCTGTCGCAAGAATATATTCATCATAATCTGGTGTAGGTGCTTCTTCTTCATAGAAGAAATCTACTTGAGGTTCTGAAAGAATCGTATACTTTGCGGCAATGTAATCTTCTTCATCTACATTTTCTAAATCATAGCGATTTAAAACACGTACAGCTTCAACCTTCTGATTACGTAAGGCAACGTGTAAATCATTTAATATGGATTTGGCTTCTACTGCATATGTAGGTTTCTTCTCCACAAAACAACGGAATACTGTCATTGTTTTACCACCTTTCTGCCGATATCTGTACGATAGTGCATATCTGTAAAATGAATTTCTTTAATTTTATCGTAAGAGAGTTGAAGTGCTTGTTCTAGCGTATCACCAACTGCACTAACTCCGAGTACACGTCCACCGTTTGTATAGTACTTCCCATCTTTCCATGCAGTACCTGCATGATAAATGGTTACACCTTCAAGCTGCCCATAATCATCCAGTCCGCTGATTTCATATCCTTTATGATATTTCTGCGGATATCCACCACTTGCTAGGATGACACAAGCACACGCTTTATCTTCCCATTCGATTGTAATTTCCGATAATTTCTCATCGTGTACTGCACGCATGATTGTTAATAGATCTGTCTTTAATAAAGGTAATACAACCTGTGTCTCTGGGTCTCCAAAACGACAATTGTATTCCACAACTCTTGGGCCTTCTGGTGTTAACATCAAGCCAAAGTATAGACAACCCTTGAATGGTCTTCCTTCTTGATTCATTGCTTCAATAGTTGGTAAGAAGATTGTCTTCATGCATGTTTCCGCAATCTCTTTTGTATAGAATGGAGATGGCGCAATCGTACCCATACCACCTGTATTTAAACCTTCATCATTATCTAATGCACGTTTATGATCCATCGAAGATATCATCGGTACCACAACATGTCCATCTGTAAAAGCTAGCACAGACACTTCTGGTCCTGTCATAAACTCTTCAATAACGATTTGTTTACCAGCTTGTCCAAATGCTTGATCTATCATCAATTCATTGACTGCTTGAACAGCTTCCTCTTCTGTTTGGGCAATCAAAACACCCTTACCAAGTGCCAAACCATCAGCCTTTAATACCGTTGGATAACGGTTCTCTGTGCGAATATAATTGATAGCTTCTTGCGCATCAGAGAATACTGCATAACCAGCAGTTGGTATCTGATATTTTTTCATTAAGTTTTTTGCAAATACTTTTGATGATTCAATAATTGCCGCATTTGCGTTTGGTCCAAAACAAGGAATTCCTTCCATTTCAAGAATATCAACCATGCCCATCGCAAGAGGATCATCTGGTGTTACTACACAGAAATCAACCTTCTCATTTTTTGCAAGTTCAACCATATTGGATAAATCAATTGCACTGACACTTACGCACTTGGCATCTGCCGCAATACCACCATTGCCAGGGGCGCAAATAATTTCTTCAATTGTAGGATTCTCTTTTAGTTTACGTATGATCGCATGTTCACGACCACCGGAACCTATTACCAAAACCTTCATAGACTACCTCCTCTTAATGATGGAATAAACGTACTCCATTACATACCATGACAATATCGTACTTATCACAAGTATCAATCACATGATCATCACGAATGGAACCACCTGGTTGTACTACATATTTCACACCACTCTTATACGCTCTTTCAATATTATCTCCAAATGGGAAGAACGCATCCGAGCCAAGTGCTACGTCGTGTTGTTGCTTAATCCAAGCTTTCTTCTCTTCTCTTGTAAATACCGATGGTTGTTCTGTAAAGAACTGCTGCCATACACCATCCTGTAATACATCTTCATAATCTTCTGAAAGATAAATATCGATTGTATTATCTCTATCTGCTCTTCGAATATCTTCTTTAAATGGTAAGTTCAACACTTTCTCGTGTTGACGTAGCCACCAATTATCAGCCTTACTTCCTGCAAGTCTTGTACAGTGAATACGGGATTGTTGTCCAGCACCTACACCGATGACTTGTCCATTCTTTGCATATACAACAGAATTAGATTGTGTGTATTTCAGTGTAATCATCGCAATTAATAAGTCTAACTTTGCTTGTTCTGTGAGTTCTGTATTCTTTGTCACAAAGTTTGTAAGTAATGATTCGTCAATATGAACATTATTTCTACCTTGTTCAAAGTAAATTCCATATACCTGTTTTCTTTCAATCTCTTCTGGAACGTATGTTGGATCGATTTGAATCACAGCGTAGTTACCTTTTTTCTTGGCTTTTAGAATTTCTAGTGCTTCTTCTGTATAACCTGGTGCGATAACACCATCAGATACTTCTTTCTTTAACAATAATGCTGTATCTTTATCACAAATATCAGATAATGCCGCAAAATCACCATAAGAACTCATACGGTCTGCACCACGTGCTCTTACATATGCACATGCAAGCATAGATAATTCTTCATCACCTGTAAAATAGATCTTTCTTTCTACTTCGCTGAGCGGTGTTCCAATTGCGGCACCGGCAGGACTAACATGTTTGAAACTTGCGGCACTTGGATAACCTGTCGCTTCTTTGAGTTCCTTAA
>JABZLU010000039.1:0-7346 GCA_015256605.1 Solobacterium sp. | reverse complement strand
CGTGTAAAGTGTATCAGAAAGATCAATATACACCAGCATCACCACTGAAGTATTATCTAAATAGTAAGGATGAACAAAATCTCCATCCTCTTACTGCCAATTTATTCGAACGTATTCTACGCTACATTCAAATAAACGGTGAACAAAATACTTTTAAGAGGATTAAAGAAATGTTACATCAAAAGAAAGATTTATATCAATCATTTTGACCTATAGTTATCTATAGGTTTTCATTTTAGCAAAATAAAAAGGCTCCTAAGAGCCTTTAGCATACTACTTGTTATATGTATTATCGTTGTGCTTTACTTGAACATCATGTGCTCCACCTTCTACGATAGAAGTTGCGGATACAAGTGTAAGTTTCGCTTTATCTTGTAATTCAGGAATTGTTAATGCGCCACAGTTGCACATTGTAGACTTAATCTTAAGAACAGTCATTGCAACGTTATCTTTTAAGGAACCAGCGTATGGAACATATGAATCTACACCCTCTTCAAAGGATAACTTCTTACCTTGTCCTAGGTCATAGCGAGCCCAGTTACGTGCACGTGCAGAACCTTCTCCCCAGTATTCCTTTACAGTATTACCATTTACAACAAGTTTCTCACCTGGAGCTTCTTCAAATCTTGAGAAATAGCGTCCTAACATTACAAAGTCAGCACCCATTGCTAAAGCTAATGTAATGTGATAGTCATAAACGATACCACCATCTGAACAAATTGGAATATAAATACCTGTTTCTTTAAAGTACTCATCACGTGCTTTTGCTACATCAATGACTGCAGTAGCTTGCCCACGACCAATACCCTTTGTTTCACGAGTGATACAGATAGATCCACCACCGATACCAATCTTAATGAAATCAGCACCAGCCTCTGCTAAGTATCTAAAACCTTCCGCATCAACGACGTTACCAGCACCTACCTTCAGATTATCACCATAGTGTTGACGAATCCACTTAATTGTTTCTGCTTGCCAGATCGAATATCCTTCAGATGAGTCAATAACAACACAATCTACACCAGCAGCTACCAATGCAGGAATACGTTCAGCATAGTCACGTGAGTTAATGCCTGCACCAACTAATAAACGTTTTTCACTATCTAACAACTCATTTGGATGTTCCTTATGAGAATCATAGTCTTTACGGAATACCAAGTATTGAAGATGATCATTTTGATCCACGACAGGAAGTGTATTTAACTTGTTATCCCAAATGAGATCATTTGCGGATGATAATGTTGTATTAGGTCCACCAACGATTAGATTTTCACGTGTTGTCATATAATCTTTAACAAGTTCATTACCTGTCATACGGGACATACGGTAGTCACGAGAAGTAAGAAGACCCATTAACTTACCGTTAGGTGTTCCATCCTCAGTAACTGCAATTGTAGAATGTCCTGTCTTTTCAATCAAATCGTAAACTTCAGTGAACTTTGTGTCTGGTTTCACATTTGAGTCACTGACAACGAATCCTGCTTTATGATTCTTAACTCGTGCAACCATTGCGGCTTGACTTTCAATTGATTGTGAACCAAAGATGAATGCCATTCCACCCTCTTTCGCAAGTGCGATACCTAAACGATCTCCAGATACAGACTGCATGACTGCACTAATCATTGGGATATTTAAAGAAATCGCTGGTTCTTCACCCTTCTTAAAACGAACAAGTGGTGTTTTTAGTGAAACATTGGCAGGAATATTTTCTGGTCCAGTAAATCCTGGAACGAGTAAATATTCACTAAAAGTATGTGAAGGTTCATCATAGTAGTATGCCATTAACGTAATTCCTCCCTTTTATAATTTTACTAATTATATCAATTAATAAAGTTATGTAAATAATTCCGAACAAATATTCCAAAAAAACATATAAATATGCATGAAATATGACGATTTATGTATTATGTATGTATTCTAAATTGCACTCATGCATGTAAAAAAATGATTCTTATCTTTCCAAGATTTCTTAGCATGTAAGCTTTAGATAATATTCTATTTAAAGGTAACTATGTTATAATCTTAAGGGTTATAAGAGGTATATTATGCGATTAAAAAACAGTTATTTCTTTACAATTCGCGAGAATGCGAAAGATGAAGATTCAGTAAGTTCAAATCTACTTGTACGTGCTGGCATGATCAAGAAAAGCTCTGCTGGCGTGTATATGATGTTACCAATGGGTAATCGTGTTTTATCTAAGATTTATGCAATTATACGTGATGAAATGAATAAGATAGATTGCCAAGAATTATCAATGCCTTCATTGATTCCTGAGGAAGTTTATGTATCATCTGGAAGACGTGCCGGATTTGGCAAAGGAATGTTCTCATTAGAAGACCGTAAAGGTGTTCCATATGTGCTAGGCCCAACCCATGAAGAATTATTTGCTATGGCTGCTAAGATGCAGATACGTTCCTACAAAGATATGCCATTCTCTCTCTATCAAATTCAAACAAAGTTCCGTGATGAACCACGTCCACGTTATGGCTTGATTAGAGTGCGTGAATTTACAATGAAGGACTCCTACACATTTGATAAAGATGAAGCTGGATTAGATATATCTTATGCAAAACAATTTAATGCATATAAGAACATCATGAATCGTCTTCACTTAGATTATCGTATCGTTCGTGCTGATACAGGTGTCATGGGTGGATTATTATCAGAAGAATTCCAGGCTATTACTCCACTTGGTGAAGATATCCTTGTATTAAGTGATGATGATAGTTTCGCAAGCAATATCGAAGTCGCACCATGTGTACCAGAGATTGCTGAGAAAGAAGATACACTAGAAACTCTTACGCTAGTAGAAACACCGCACTCACGCACTATTGAAGAAGTTACCAACTTCTTAAAGAAGGATGTGAAGAAGTTTGTTAAAACATTGATTTATAATGTCGATGGCAAAGCTGTAGCTGTTATGGTACGCGGTGATCGTGATGTTAATGAAACAAAACTACGCAAATTATTAGAGGCTAACTCTGTCGAACTTGCCGATCCTGCAATGGTTATGGCTGCTACGAATGCTGAAATTGGTTTTGCTGGTCCAGTTAACATTCAATGCCCTCTTTATGCAGATGAAGAAGTGCTATATATGTATAATTTTGTGGTAGGCGCAAATAAAACTGGTTACCACTACACGGGTGTAAACCAAAAGGATTTCACTCTTACAGGACACGGTGACTTAAGAAATATTCAAGAAGGCGACAAAAATCCAAATGGTGAAGGAGTTGTTCACTTTGCACATGGTATTGAAGTTGGAAACACATTTAAACTTGGAACAAAATATTCTAAGGCATTAGACTTACAGTATCTTGATCAAAACAATCAGTTACAGTATGTTTGGATGGGTTCCTATGGTATTGGTCCTGCTCGTGCAATGGCTGCCCTAGCAGAACAAAACGCTGATGAAAATGGTATCAATTGGCCAAAAGATTTAGCACCATTCCAAGTAGCTGTTGTAATCATCTCCATGAAGGATGAAGAACAAGTACGTATTGGTAATGAACTACATGATGCATTACAAGCACAAGGCATTGAAGTAGTACTTGATAACCGTGATGAACGTCCAGGCGTCAAGTTTAAAGATATGGAATTAATTGGTATTCCTTTTAGAATTACAGTTGGCCGTGGTGTAGCAGATGGTAAGGTTGAATTAAAATCCCGCACGGGCGACTCTGTAGAAGTTCCTGTTACAGAAGTTATTGATAAACTAAAAGAATTGTTATAAGTAAAAAAAGTTCTATACGATTAAACGTATAGAGCTTTTTTTACTTAATAATGGATTGACCTAATTTAACTGTTGTAGGTTCAATAAATTGAATCGTTTGTGTATTAGCATTTGTTACTACTAGCATAGTACTCATATTGTACTTTGCACGTAACTTCTTCAAATCAACCTCAACAATTGGATCTCCAGCTTTTACACTATCACCCTGTTTCTTGGATAATATTTTAAAACCATCACCATTGGCTTCTACTGTATTTACACCACAATGAACAAGTAATTCCACACCATGCTTAGTAGTAATGCCAAATGCATGTCCTGTAGGGAATAAAACAGATAATTCACCATTGGCTGGAGAACATAGTACAACCTTATCACCATCATATGTAAAGGCAACACTATCTCCCATCATCTTTTGTGCAAATACTGGATCTGGAACAGTTGATACATCAATTAACTGACCATCTGCAATGGCAACAATCGCATCATCATTTACAACAATATTATTCTTTAATTCTTCTTTCTTCTTGAAAAAATTGAACATAATTTTCTTCTCCTATCATTGACTTCATTATAGTAGTATAGTTTTGTTTCTAGTGTCAACGACATTCAAAAACTATAAAAGATTTCGTAAACTTTCTGGTATCCAGTCGAAACGTGAACTACACAACAATGTTTTATCCAGATGAACACCCATCGGAATATGTCTTTCTGGTTTGTGGAAATCACTTCCCCCACTTACATATAAGCCATTATCTTCACAATAATGAAACAGTTTGACCGATTCTCTCATAGGAATACTTGGATGGAAACATTCCATACCATCTAATTTATCTTTCACTTCATCAATATAGTAATTTTTTCGAAATGCATCATATTCAAAGATATGTGCTAAAAATGCTTTCCCACCTGCACGATGAATCAAATCAATTGTTTCGTCAAACGAAAGATATGTATCCCCTTCATTGATAAAGAACGGACTATCTGGATTTGACAATCCTTGTCTAAAGAATGCTTTATATGTAGGGAAATTCTTAACAAACATTTCATTTTTATCTGCCAGTTCCCGGTACATCACTTTCTTTGAGATACCCTTTTCAAAAGAGTTTAATGAAAGTTCATCGTCAAATAGATAACCTTGCCTATAGGCACATTCTTGAATTCTATGAAGTAATAATGTTTCGATATGTTCTAAATTTTGTTCACTATAAAAGTCTCTATACCATGCATTAATGATTACAGGGTCAATACCATAACCTAATATTTCAACAATCTCACCTTTATAGCTTGTGGCGATTTCTGTACCTGTAATACATGGATAGTTATGGTAGTCAAAACATTCATATGCTAATGCATGATTGTGATCTGTAATACTAAAGGGTTGGATGGAAGATAAATGAAGGGTATCAAGCATTTCTTCAATGCCTAATACCCCGTCTGACTTTGTCGTATGAAGATGAAAGTCAAACATTAACCGAATAATTCAGTCACTTTCTCTTCATTCCATCCAAAGAAGTATGTGATGATGAATGCAGCTACGATAGCAGTTACATAACCAACTAAGTAACCTAAAGCGCCACCTTCATTAACAATTAAGAATCCTAAGATACCAGATACACCCTGTGCAACAGAACCTACGTGGAATAAGGAAATCATAATACCACCGAAACCAGCACCTAATGAAGCTGTTAAGAATGGCTTACCTAAAGGTAAAGTAACACCATACATTAATGGTTCACCAATACCTAAGATACCTGCAGGTACAGAAGCTAGGATAGCTTCTGATAACTTCTTGTGATTCTTCTTAGCTCTTGCGAATAATGCGATAACAGCACCAACTTGTCCTGCACCAGCAACCTGTAAGATTGGTAATAAGTAGTTAACACCATGTGTTGCACCATTTGGATCATTCATAATTGTATGAATTGGAGTGAATGCACGGTGTAAACCAACAGATACTAATGGTAACTGTAATGCGGATAATGCGTATGCACCAATGAATCCTAACTTGTTTAATAATACATCAGCTAATGCAAAGATAGCCTTTGTTAATACAGCACCTAGTGGCTGTAAGATGAAGATTGCTAAGAATGCTGTAATGATTAATGAACATAGTGGTGTCAAGATCATATCTAATGTATCTGGAACCCAACTTCTTAACCAACGTTCAACGTGAGCAATTACAATACCACCGAATACAGCAGCTAAGATACCACCAGCAGCAGCGTCAAATGGTGTGCCAGTAATTGGTAAGTTGATACCTGCTGCAGGATCGCCAACCTTCATTAATAAAGGCATAGCAGCGTTTCCTACGAACATCGCACCCATCATACCACCAAGAATTGGAGAACCCTTATATTCCTTAGCAGCGTTCATACCAATATAAATTGGTAAGTAAGCGAATAATGTCCAACCAGCTGTATTAAGTGTTAAATACCACCAAGATTGAGCAATTGCTGGATCAAGTTGTACTGCAGCGATACCTGGAACTCTGAAGAACAACTTCAATACGTTTAAGATACCGTAGATTAAACCTGCACCAGCAATACCTGGTAATGCTGGTAAGAAGATATTAGCAAAATGCTTTAAGAATACCTGTACTGGTCCGTTGTGCTTAGCCTGCTGAGCAGCCTTGTTTTCCTTAGCACGTGCCTGTAAGTCGATATCCTTTTCTAAATCTTCGTTGTGAACTTCTTTACGTTCATCAGCAGAGATGCCTGTGATTGCGGATACTTCTACACCAATCTTTGTAACCTTGCCAGGTCCAAAGACGATTTGAAGCTCTTCGCCATCAACAGTTCCCATAACACCATCGATCTTCTTGACGCGGTCCAAGTCTACTTTAGACTTGTCAGCTAAAGTTAAATGAAGTCTTGTCATGCATGTTGAGTTTTCCTGAATATTGGACTTACCGCCGACAGCTTCAACAACTTCTTCAGCTATTTTCTTGTAGTTTTCCATGTCTATTCCCTTTCTGAATAACCTGATGTATTTCAGGTGGATTTCATTGGTGAAATCGCTTTCGTTATTAATTGCATTTTAACACAATTTCACAAAATTTTACGAAATTATGGAATTCATGAAATTTTTTTTCATGTTTTGGCAAAGATAAAAGGAATAGAACTTGTCTATTCCCTATAAATACTAAGCCTTTTGAATTTCTGGAGCTAAACGCTTTTCATCAATTTCAGCTTTAATCGCTACTAAGAAATCTTCAAGTGACATCTTTGTTTCTTGACGAGAACCATAGCGACGTAGAGTAATACCATTGTTTTCAATTTCACCATCACCTACTACAACTTCAATTGGAAGTTTATTAGTCTGTGCTTCACGAATACGATAACCTAGTTTCTCATTGCGGTCATCTAATTCAGTACGTACACCAATCTTGCGTAATTCCTCAACAACCTTCTTCGCATATTCTCCATGTGCTTCTGGCGATACAGGAATCACAACAGCCTGACGAGGAGCTAACCATAATGGTAAGATACCCTTTGTTTCTTCGAGTAAGAATGCAACGAAACGATCAATTGATCCTAGAATTGCACGGTGAATGACAACAGGTCTCTTCTTTTCACCGCCGTTTGCGACATACTCTAATTCAAAACGTTCAGGTAA
>JABZLU010000038.1:0-7370 GCA_015256605.1 Solobacterium sp. | reverse complement strand
CTGTTTGTATCGCTGAAGCGTGTATCCGTTTCAGGGTCAACTTCAGGCTTAGGCGTTTCCTTCTTCTCTTCTTCTTTTTTATCTTCTGTTGTAGTAACGACTGGCTCTTTTTCTGGATTCAAGAAATCATTCTTGATTAATGTACTACCAATTAAAGTAGCGATAATCAGAAACATGAGCAGTGCTACTACAGCTAGTTTCTTTGTCATATAACACCTCTTACCTTAAAATGTTACCATATATCGCGTAATTAGGCATTAATTTCACTGTTTGGGATATAGAAAACCTCGACTTTAGTCAGCCGAGGTTACGTGTTTATGCAAGAGGTTCTTGTTTTGGAAGTCTCCACATTTCACTGAAACTGAGAATATCAATCTCTTCAGAATTTAGCTTTGCTTGATTTCTCTGTTTCTTAATATTATTTTCATGAATGCTAGATAAGATATTCTTATTTACCATGTATTGAACATAGAGGACCTTCTTTAAAAGGAACCAGTTTGTGACATAATGGTAGATAGCTTGTGTACGATCTTCTAATTCAGGAAGTTTTTCCATCGCTTCAAGTTTTAAAGCGTTGGCAGCTTCTTTAGATGCGGTCTTTAACTCTTCGTAATTATGGAAAAGTTCGTGATCGATATTACGTTGAATAGAACCTGCTTTTACAGTGAATAATTGATTGAGAACTTTTAAGATTGTTTCCTGGTTAGAAGATATCGCAACGATTTCATTCTTACAGTCAATAAATTCGCCAGCTGGCTCTGTCATGCAGTAGTAAAGGCCCTTCGCATAGATATATCCGTATTGCTTGCAGTCACAGATGATGATAGCTCTATCTTCATCATCATGCTGAAAATACAAGATATAAGGAATTACGAGTGGTTTCCCGTTGAGCTTGCAGATGTCTTTATAGCGGATGATTTGGTTGCTAATAGCTTCAATGTTGACGGCGCAGTGTAAATCTACACAAATCTTTGTGTCAGGTTCCACTTCTAATACTTTTTCAAATGATTCTTTTAAATCATCATCAATCTCATTTTCCCTAAGACTGAGATAGTCTTCTAAATAACCGTTAAATAGACAGTCATCTCCGTCTTTCCTACTGTCTACTTTCTGGCCTAGAATAGCACAGATTGCCATGATAAATACTTCCCTCCAAGTAATTGTATTTAATTTTTTATTGTTAGTTGATGATTATGTAGTGTTTGTCAATGTAATTATAGGCACGCGGATTTTGAAAAATCCAGTAACATTACACAATTTTTTTGTATAAAACAGGATATTTCACCAAATATGCTGGATTGCCTATGATAAAATCTAAATATGAAAACAATTTTATGTGCAAATTATCAAAAAGAGTATATTTATGAGGATCTTGCAAAGAATAATCATGGCGTTGTTAAAGATGTACTAGCAGTTCCACTTTCTGTTGCGTTAGGAGAAAAACACACAGACAAACATGTAGCTCTACTAAAGATCTCTCATACATTAAAAAAGAGAAGTGATGCGTTTCCAATTTATCAAAAGATGTTTGACTATCCTGCATTCATTCAGGAGATTTTTCAATTTGTATTAGAGTGTATACAACGCAATATTCAAGTTGATTCTTTACCTGAAACAAACGAACAGGAAAAGGAATTAAAGGAAATCATACGCATTCTATTAGAAATCCCATTTGTGGAAAAAGAGAATGTAGTAAATAAGGAAACCGCAATTGAAAAATTGCGGCAGGATGATGTGGAAGTATATCCTTTCTTTGAGGCAGATCCATACTATGTAGAAATTCTAGAACAACTCAAAGATAAAATAAAACCAACTGACACAACACCAAGCCAAAAACATTTGCGTTATGCATTAAGTACACGTCGTGAAATTGAGGCGATTGCACAGGATATCGCAACCTATCGTAGACCGTGTAATTTAGTGCTTACTTCATGGAAGACACAGTATCCAGTTGTACAACAGGTATTCGCAAGATATGAGATACCTTTTTCAACTGTTCATCATGATGTATCTGCTAGACTCATTCAGCGCTATGTTTCATTGGTAAATCTTGCATATCAAAAGAATAAAGAAGCTTTAATGAAAGCATTGTACATAGATGCCTTTGGTGTAGATGACCAGAAGAAGAGTAGTTCTCTTTTTACTGTTTTAAAATATTTAGACCAAGTATTGGTAGATGTAGAATGTCCAAAACATTTATCACAATCACTACACACATCTGATGTATTTCAAAAAGAAGCTACACGTTATGCATACTTTGAAGAGCGTGCAGATGAGTTATTTAATTGTATTGAGCAGGATTTAGATAGTTTAATACAAGCATCTACATTTGAAGAAATGTTAATGAATGCATTTGAAATCATTCGCAACCAAAAGATTTTACAGAATAAACATGAACTCAAAGAAGGAAGACAATTACGTAGTGTTTTACAGTCCGTTTTAACGAGTGAAAAACAGACTGTGGAAAATATTCCTTTTGTCATGCATATGTTACAGGGGATTCATTCAGATAGCGCTGTATTTACAGATGCAATCTGTACCGTAACAGACCTAACACATCCAGTGAGAAAACAAGAGAGAACTTACGTAATTGGATGTAGTGGAAAGAATTATCCAGGCTTTCCAGTTCATAATGGTTTATTTGATGAAGATTATCTTGCAAATATACCATCTTATCCAAGCATGAATCAGCGTTATGGTTATTACATGAATGCACTTAGTTGGATTGATTCCTCAGCAGAAGAAATCTATTATTCGTATTCCACAAATGACTATCAAGGCAAAGAAATGCAACTAGCTTACGAAGTGCAATCAAAAGTGGACATGAAGGAAGAAAATACCCCATGGCCAATTTTGATTGTAGACAATCATATGGATATAAAACATGAATTAACACCAGAAACAGCACAACAATTATTCTTAGATGAAAAAGGATTATTAAATGGTTCTGTTAGTACGGTAGAGTCATACTACCGCAATCC
Source organism: Solobacterium sp. (assembly GCA_015256605.1). Classification (GTDB taxonomy): domain Bacteria; phylum Bacillota_I; class Bacilli_A; order Erysipelotrichales; family Erysipelotrichaceae; genus Bulleidia. The sequence continues at coordinate 4,389 of JABZLU010000038.1, read as the reverse complement.
ATATGGATACTTTATCCAAAAAGGACTAGGAATTATGGACCAAGAATTCTCAGGACTTGATCCAATTACGATTGGAAATATTCAACATCATTTCATGTATACATTATTAATGTCTTATAAAGATAGTTCAAAACGTAAACAGTATGCACTACAAGAAGATGGAGAAAATATTCTAACATCGAATGAAATTAAAGAGTTACTAAGACCGTATTTTGACATACTTAAATTAACACATCCAAATGAACAATATCTCTACGATATCTCTTTGGAAAGATTAGCAGATTCATTATCTAAATTTATGACATTCATGCATGATTTAGAAAACGATTCAAGCTTTATTCCAGAATATTTTGAATATCGTTTACCAGAAACAATGATTGGTAATGTAAATATCCGTGGTATTATTGACCGCATTGATTTATATCAAGATTTAATTCGTATCATTGACTATAAATCATCTGTATTATCCATTAGTGAAGATGAAGTAAAACAAGGACTACGTTTACAGATGTTAACGTATATGATGATTGTCGCAAATAACCTGCTAGGAAAGAAATACAATCCGACTGCTGTACAGTATATCTCTATGAAGGATGAAACGATTGATTTAAATCGTGTTTACAATAAATGTGGAGATATGCCAAAACATGCATTACTAAATAGCTTAGAGAAAGATTTCATTAAGAGTAGGAAATGTGCCGTATGGATTTTCAATGAACATCGAGATGATGTTGATATAGATGCAAGACATATCAAAAGTCCAAAGAATATCTACGACTTTGATAAGATACAAGCATATATTGAAGGTATCTATGCAAACTTTCACAAACAAGTTCTAAATGGAAATATTGAACTATCTCCAATTGAAAATACAACACTGCCATACATGGCAATGTATCACTTTGATGGAGAATATCGAATTCCAACAGCAGTGAAAGTGGATGGTATTCCGACGGATATTCCATTTAAATTAGATAAAGAGGAAATTGCGGCAAAGGGGGCAAAAGAAGATGAGAATCTCTGAGAAAAATCAATTATCTGCTGAACAGTCCGTTGCCTGTAATTCTTCTGGAATGGGTATTGTCGTTTCCGCATCTGCTGGTGCCGGTAAGACTAAAGTACTCGTATCTCATCTTGTGAAAAGATGTATTGAGGATAACCCACGGGTACCATTATCACGAATCCTCGCTTTAACTTTTACTGAAGCAGCCGCAAGTGAAATGAAGAAGCGTGTTGCCCAAGAATTAAATGAAATCAAACAGTTAGCAGAAAAAGAAGTAACTGTTGATAATGAACTCATTCAATATATTGATAATCAGATTATCGCGCTAGCAAGTGCGAACATCACAACTATTGACTCTTTCTGCTTGTCTATTATCAAAAAATACTACAATATCATTGGTTTAGACCCAGCTACGACAGAGAATATTCTTTCGGGTGGGCAAAATGAAAATATTCAGCGTGATGCGTTTATGAGAGCGTTAGAGTGTGCTTATCAAACAAGTCCACAAGAAACAGTTGCGCTCGCTTCTTACTTCTCTAGTCGAGCTGACGACTATGATGGACTATATGATGCGGTCGTAAAAATCAATCGTCATGCGGAATCATCTGTTGACCCAGATGAATGGTACCAACATGCATTAAAGATGTATCCAAATAAGTTTGATCCTACAAGTACAAATAACTTTACATCTTTTGATGATTTTGAGATCAATATCCGCAAGTATTTCTTTGCGTCCTTGTATGGACAACTGGCAGTATTACAACGCGATATAGAAATCTTGCAGGATTTACCAGAGGCTATTAATGGACGTGGAAAAGTAATTGATAACTCTGTAGCTTTTGATACATTCTTAAATATCATTCAAACATTACAGGCTGAACTGATGCCAGAAGATGAAAGTAATGCATATACTTTTGCGATTTATCAAAACTATAAACAACAAATTCAAATGATGGATAATACAAAGCTTGCAAGTTATAAGAAAGAGAATTATCCAGAACATGCACGAGCAATGGATCATTTGAAGAAAACTCTCAAGAATATGTCAGAAGAACGTTTGAATGAAGATGATTTTGTTTCAGACGCAAGAGATGCCTCGGCCATCAATACAGCACTCATCAATCTAGCGAAGAATACATATCAAAATTGTATACGCATCAAACAAGAGAATACTGCTATGTATTTCTCGGATATGGAACGCTATGCATATGAAATTCTAAAACATGAAAATGTTGCGAAGGTTATCCGTGAAAACCTACAGGAAGTCATGATTGATGAGTTCCAGGATACAAGTAAACTACAGGACACAATCATTGAGATGATTGCTAGTCCTAACTGCATCTTCCGTGTAGGTGACACAAAACAATCTATCTATCGTTTCCGCCAGGCCAAGCCATCACTGATGCGTTCTAAACTAAATGAGTCAGAAAAGATTATTGAAGAAACAATTGATTCATCGATGCAATCAGCAAAGATTATTCTTTCTAGAAACTATCGTTCAGATGCACGTATTATTCAATTTACAAACACACTCTTTCAAAAGATTATGAATGTTAAAGAGAGTACAGAAAAGTATGGTGAAGATGATATTGTAGATTGGTTCCCTAAGAATGATAGTCCAGATGCACTCATTGAATTTGCAAGTTATACACCGAAGAATAAAACAGCGATTGTCAGTGATGATGAGGACGAAGATGAGGATATCAAAATGATTAAGGCAAATTGGATTGCCAATAAGATTATTGATACCTATAATCAAGAACTTGAACTTGCAAAGAACAATGATACAAAGTTACCATCCTTCCATGACTTTGCGATACTTTTACGAAGTCATGGGGATAAAGCATATCTGAAAGCAGCCTTTGAAGCGAAGGGAATTCCTTACAGCATTGATACACGTGAAGGATTCTATCGTTCAGAGTTATGTCAAACAGTCATTGCATTATGTACTGCAATGTTGGATGAAGAAGCAGATTCTGCTCTATTTGCATGCATGGTTTCTAATCTCTATAACTATAGTGATGAAGAGATTGCTAAGGCAAAGATAAGACTGGGTTCAATCAAAGCAGTTGCCAAAGAGTTTGGTATCTATGATGATTTGCAGATGTATAAAGAAATTGCGGATACCTATGGTATTCCAAGAATGTTATCAGAACTTGCGAATCATAATACGTACTTCAATCGTTTAAATATCAGTCAACAGTCAAACTTTGATTATCTATTTGAAATGACAGTATCTGCGAAGTACAATTCTGTAGCGGAATTCTTAAATGCATTAAAAGCAGTTGAAGACGAAGTATCGAATGAAGCTGTTTCAAAAGGGTCGGCAGATGATATCGTTACTGTCACAACAATTCACCATTCAAAGGGATTACAGTATAAATATGTATTCCTATGGAGTAATGCGACAAATCAGTTTAGAGATAGTGCAGAAGCAGTCAATGTCGATGATGATCTTTATCTAGGATTAAACTTCTTATGTACAAATCCATATCGTGCAAAACGAAAGACAATTCATAAACGTGCAATCGAATATAAAGCAAATCTCGAAGATGCGGAAGAATTTATTCGTATCTTATACGTAGCAGTTACACGTGCAGTACGAAGACTATATATCGTAGATGCATTACCAAAACCAATTCCATATCGTGGAAAGAAGTTTATGTTAGGTGATTTGCTTATTCGTAATGGTATGTCTGGATTGATTCTTAGCACAATGGCAAATGAACCAATCATGAAACAGGTTGATATTGACCCATCATGGAATGTATTCCTGGAGCACAAAGAAACAGAGACCGTTACTAAACTACCACACTATGGATATACAAGTGTTGAAGAGAAGGAAGTATTCACTCCAAGTTCTACTGAGTTTGGTAGTGGTTTACCAGCATTGGACTTAGCAGAAACAAACGCTGGAAGAGAATATGGTACACGCATTCATGCATGTTTTGAAGAACTTCCTTCTAGATTATTTAACGCAGATGATTTAGCATTCTTAAGTATATCTTCAACAGAATTAAAACATCTGCTAGCATTCGGTGATTCAGAGATTTATCACCAAGCTGTAGAAGGTGAAATTCATCATGAGTATCCTTTCTATGTACAAACAGAGAAAGAAAAGATACATGGAATTATGGACTTTGTGTCAATCTTGGAAGATAAGATTATCTTGATTGATTTTAAGACAGATAACGCAGAATTATCTAAAATCAAATCATTGTATACGGAACAGATCAATACATATAGAAAAGCACTACAGTTGATTTACCCAGATAAAACAATTGATGCGTATGCATGGTCTGTACATCACGATCAAGAAATCGAAATTGAATAGAAGAAAAAGATGGAGAATAGTGTAATCTCCATCTTTAATCTTGATCGAATAC
>JABZLU010000037.1:0-7378 GCA_015256605.1 Solobacterium sp. | reverse complement strand
TCTCTGCATGATCCATTCACCACAATCACCAGTGATCACAATAATATCTGCAGCTTTAATTTTCGCTTTTGCGCTTGCGTAGTTATCCTTGTAATAATTAAACCAACTAATTTGTTTTTCGCGAATACCGTAGTTATAGAAAGGACGTACCATCATTTCATACGCTGGTTTCCCTTTTGCAAAGAAGTCATCCCATGTCGCAAATTCATTAGACCAACCATCGTTATACGATAATGGCATCATCAATACCTTCATATCTTTATCGATAAGCTGAGATAATTCGCCAAAGCCCCAAGCTTGGTCGAATGTAAATTGATTTAATAGTATATGTATCATGTTTTTCACCTGCATTCATTATATGACTTGCTCATCAGAAAATCTATTTTGTATAATCACTGTAGGGAGGATATTATGGTACGCTATCATATTTTTGTGGAAGGAAGAGTCCAAGGTGTTGGTTTTCGCTACTTCGTTTTGATGCATGCACAATCCTGTGGGTTAACTGGAAGTGTAAAAAATCTAGATAATGGTTTGGTAGAAATCTATGTCCAAGGAGAAAGTGATACCATTGACCAATTCCTTGCGACAATCATCAAGGGTGATGGTCGTTTCATCAAAGTCGATGATTACTCCTGTAAAGCTGTCCCTATCATCCCAGATGAAAGACGATTTTCCTGTCAGTATTATTAACATGCATACATCATTTTCCAAGGGCTAAAAATGCCCTTTTTTCTTTCGAAAATATTAATTTTCAAAATGTAAGCGATTACTTGTGATTTTTTTATCATTTAGTATTGTCTTGATTATGTAAACGTGGTATTCTTGCTTACGTGAAATAATTCACATGGAGGAAAAGGACATGGCAGTCAAAAAGAAAGAAACAAAAGAAACAAAAGTAAATACAGCCCCTGTGGAAGTTCGTGTCAAGGAAGTAGATGAAAAAGTTGCCCTTGCATTAAAGGCACTTGATGACTACGCATCATTTGACCAAGAAAAAATCGACTATATCGTTGCAAAGTGCACAGTAGCAGCACTTGATCAGCACGGTACATTAGCTAAAGCAGCAGTTGATGAAACAGGACGTGGTGTATTCGAAGATAAAGCAACAAAGAACTTATTTGCTTGCGAATACATGGTAAACTACCTACGTGATCTTAAGACAGTTGGTATCATCAGCGAAGACCCTGTTACAGGTATCACAGAAGTAGCGGAACCAGTTGGCGTTGTTGCAGGTTTAACACCAGTAACTAACCCTACTTCAACCGCAATCTTCAAGAGTTTACTTGCATTAAAGACAAGAAACCCTATCATCTTTGCATTCCACCCAAATGCACAGAAGTGTTCATCTGAAGCAGCTCGTATCGTATATGAAGCAGCTTTAAAGGCTGGTGCTCCTGAAAACTGCATCCAGTGGATTGAACATCCATCTATGGACGCAACAAGTGCACTTATGAATCATCCAGGTGTATCTACAATTCTTGCAACTGGTGGTAACGCAATGGTTAAGGCAGCTTACAGCTGTGGTAAACCTGCATTAGGTGTAGGTGCTGGTAACGCTCCTGCATATATCGAAACAACTGCAGATATCAAGCAAGCAGTTAACGACATCGCAATGTCCAAGGCATTCGATAACGGAATGATCTGTGCAAGTGAACAGACAGTTATCGTTGATGAAAATATTTACGATGATGTTAAGGAAGAATTCAAACACTATAATGTACACTTCTGCTCACCAAAAGAAAAGAAGTTACTCGAAACATTTATGTTTGGATATACAGCACACTCCAAGGGCGTAGAAAACGCAAAGTTAAATGGTGCGGTTGCTGGTAAGCCAGCTGCTTGGATTGCTGAACAAGCAGGTTTCAAAGTAGATCCTCAAACATCCATCTTAGTTGCTGAATTAGAAAAGCCAGGTGTTGAAGAACCACTATCACGTGAAAAATTATCACCAGTACTCGCAATGGAAAAAGCAAGTTCTGTTGAAGATGGATTTGATAAAGCAGAAGCTACTGTTATGTTAAACGGTGTTGGACATACAGCTGCGATTCATACACGTTCCGCAGAATTAGCGAAGAAGTTTGGTGAACGCATTAAAGCTTGTCGTTTAATTTGGAACTCCCCTACTACATTCGGTGGTATCGGTAATATCTATAACTCCTTTATTCCATCATTAACACTAGGTTGTGGATCTTATGGTCATAACTCAGTATCTGGTAACGTTAGTGCAATTAATCTGATTAACATCAAGAAGATAGGTAAAAGGAGAAATACAATGCAGTGGTTCAAGATTCCAAGCAAGATTTATATTGAACAAAATTCCATCACATACTTACGCGACATGCGTGAAATCAATCGTGCATTCATCGTTACAGACCGCACAATGGTTGATTTAGGTTATGTATCAAGAATTACAGAACAGTTAGCTGCTCGTAAGAATAAGGTACAAGTTCAATTGTTCTGCGACGTTGAACCAGATCCATCCTTACAGACAGTTAAGAAGGGTTGGGAATTAATGCAAGCCTTCAAACCAGACACAATCATCGCTTTAGGTGGTGGTTCCTCCATGGACGCTGCTAAGGGTATGTGGTTATTCTACGAACACCCAGAAGTTGACTTCGCTGACTTGAAGCAGAAGTTTATGGATATTCGTAAGCGTGCATTCCAGTATCCTGAATTAGGTAAGAAGTCTCACTTAGTATGTATTCCTACTACATCAGGTACAGGTTCTGAAGTATCACCATTCGCAGTTATCACAGATAAGGTTAACAAACTCAAGTATCCATTAGCTGACTACTCATTAACACCTACAGTCGCAATCGTTGACCCAGCACTTGTAATGAGCTTACCTGCACAGGTTACAGCTGACTCTGGTATGGACGTATTAACACACGCATGTGAAGCATACGTATCTGTAATGGCAACTGACTATACAGACGCTCTTGCATTAAAGGCAGTACAGATGGTATTCGAATACTTGCCAAGAGCTGTACACTATGGTGCTAAGGATGAAGAAGCTCGTGAGAAGATGCATAACGCTTCCACAATGGCTGGTATGGCATTCGCTAACGCTTACTTAGGTATGTGCCACTCTATGGCTCATAAGATTGGTGCTGAATTCCACACAGTACATGGACGTACTTGCGGTACATTATTACCATACGTAATCCGTTACAACGGCACAAAACCAGAAAAACCAGGTCTATGGCCTAAGTACCAATACTACAACGCTGATGAACGTTACTGCCAATTAGCACACGCTATCGGTCTCAAGTTCAACACAGTACAAGAAGGTGTTGAAAAGTTTGCCAAGGCAGTTCACGATTTAGGTATTGAAGTTGGTATGGCAATGAACTTCAAGTCACAGAATGTTGACAAGAAGGAATGGGAAGAAAACTTAGAAAAGTTGGCTTACCTTTCATACGAAGACCAGTGTTCCCCAGCGAACCCACGTGTTCCAATGATCAAGGATATGATCGAATTAATGCGTGCAGCTTACGAAGGAACAGAAATTCATTACGAACAACACTAATCAAAAAAGGCATATCGATTGATGTGCCTTTTACTTTTGATTCTGTTGTAACTTACTGGGTATTTGTTCACACCAGTTAATCCACTTTTCTTCATATTCATGAGCAGAAATCACTCTATCAACCAAATCATATGGAGAATGAATTCCCTTTTGAGTACATTGTTCTACACAATAACGATATAGATTCCAATCTAGTTCATCTTCATCGTAGACTAATGGTACCGATTCTAAACCTGCAAGTATTGCCGAGACTGCCCTTGTATGTCCATCCGTTAAGATCGGAATTCCATCCAACACCTTTACAGGTAAAGGTTTAAAGTTTGATAAATCATCTTTACAAAACCATGCTTGAATGTTCGATAATTTCGCTTGCGAAATATAAAACTGGGATGGTTGTAAATCTTTTAATAAATAGTTTGGATTCTTCTGACTCATTTTCCACTCCGATAGTGGTACATGATAATTCCACCTGCTACTGCTACATTTAAAGACTCAAAGCCTTCCATTTCGATGCGTACACGATAGTCAGCCTGGGCAATAATATCTTGATGAACACCTTGTCCTTCATTTCCCATCACAAATGCCATACATTCTGTAACAGGTATTTCACGCATTGTTGTAGATTCCTGCAAGGAAGTCGCAATGACTTTTACACCCTGACTTTGTAATGCAGGAATGAGAGTAGAGAAGTCTTTGCGTACAACAGGAATATGGAATAAAGCACCTTGGGTAGAACGAATTGCTTTATCGTTATAAAGGTCACAAGTCTCAGTTGAACAATACACGCCATCAAAGCCAAATGAAATTGCGGTACGGATAAGTGTGCCAAGATTACCAGGGTCTTGAATACCGTCCAGTAATAATAGACGATTTTTCTTTGTAATATCTAGTTTACGTTGACGACAAACCGCAATGTAATGCACGTTCGAAATATTCTCAGATAACTTCGCCATAATGGCTGGCGTCACTTCTACTACATGTTCAAACTCAAATGGTGAAGTTGTATCCGTCACAATGGTTTCTACGGCATTGGCCGCTAAAGCTTCACCAATGAGATGCTCTCCTTCCACAAGAAATAAACCCGTTTCATCACGGTATTTTTTCTTATGTAATAGAGTCCAGTTTTTTATTTTTGCATTCTGTAATGAACTTATCTTTTCCATAGTCATATCATATCACATCTATTTGGTAGCGACGATTTCAAACAGAGGAGTAGAAGCGTAATTGATTTTTTCCTCTTGCGTCCATACTCTTTGGTATACTTCCGTATCAATTTGAATATTTTGAAAGCCAATTTTCTCTAGTTCTACTCGATCCCATGATGGTCTATCTGTTAGGGTCATCGGTAATTGTTCTGCGATACGCTCCATCTGGTCAAAGTTTTCGCCAATATTATGGTCATACAGATGCGCACGCTTTACATTTTGGCGGTCTTCTTCATACGCTTTGCGTAACTCTTCGGAGAATAAGTAGTGATACCAATTCGCATCGAAAACAATGAGTTTGCCTGATGGTTTTAGTACACGATACCACTCTTGATAGGCCGCTGTAGGATTCTCTAAATTCCATGTAAGATTACGGTTGATAATCACATCAACGGAATTATCTTCAAACTCTAAATGTTCTGCTGGTTGTTTGAGAAGACGAATGGATAAATGATACTTTCTAGCATTTTCATGAGCTTGTTTTAACATCTCTTCAGTACAGTCAATACCAGTCACCTGATAACCTGCTCGACTGAGAAGAATTGCCATAAACCCTGGACCAGTACCGATATCTAATATCTTTAGGTCTTTCTTCCTTGGAAAATGGCTTGTTAGTTCACTTAGCCAGGCAACAGTAGATGTTCCTGCTAGTTCTTCATTATTTTCAACGGAATAACTATCCGCACGCTTGGTCCAATATTGGATGATCTTTTCTTGTATTGTATGCATGTCTCTTAATCCCTTATTGTGTTTTATTCTATCATAGTTCAAATGAAAACCCGAATTTCTTCGGGTACTTATCGTCTTTGGCGATATACTTCAAAGGATAATACAGCAGCAGCACTGGCTGCGTTTAACGCATTGCGGAAATCATTTGCGTATGGAATATAGATATTTTGTTCAATCTCATTTCGCACAGCAGATGATAGTCCCCTCATTTCACCACCGATGGCTATTAAACTAGGCTTACGATAGTCGGCTTCTAGATATGTAATCGCGTCTTTACGCATTGCTGCGTAGGTTTTAACACCTTGTTTTTTAATGTCTTTTACTAACTGTGGTAAATCATCCGACATGACAATATTCATGTATTCAAAGGCACCTGCACTGGATTTGGCAATTGTGCTCTCCGCACTTGACCAATCATGTCTAGGTAGAATTAACCCATCACAACCTGCACTATATAAAGTGCGGATAATATATCCTAAATTAAATGGATCTTCTACTCCTTCTAGCAATACAAGAAATGGTGTTTTGCCATGCATGCATTCAGATAGTTCTTGATAGACTCTAGGACTGGCTTCCGCAACCAATCCACCGTGTGTTCTTCCAGTTGCCATTGCGTTAATTTCTTCACGCTCAAATGGCATGCATGGAATCCCTTTTTCCTTTGCACGATGTAAGATAAAGTTTAAGTCTTTATCATTTTTATGTTTATCGTAGTAAAGTTTTTCTACTTTGCGATGATTTCCAAGAATAGCAGCTTTTACACTAACATTTCCTTCTAGCAACATTAGTGTGCCCTCCGCACTAGGTCATTTTCTCCAATCTCAAATGGAATTGGAACTTGTACCACTACCATCGGACGTCTAGAACTCGCAAGGTATTCTCCCTTTGGGTCTTTGATCCATTCAACTTTGAAAGTACGCTTGTCTTTGCCAGGTGAAATCACTTCTAACATTTCACCAACATCAAATGCATTACGTGTCTCTAAGTAGGCTACATTTGCGTCTTGGTCGTAACCAGCAACTTTGGCAAGGAAGTCATGATTTACATCCGCATCAGAGTATGCATGATAAATCAATGTATTTAATCCCGCCTCACCAGGATAGAACGCTGTTGTTGTCTGACGATTTTCAGCACGAGAGATTTCCTTTTTGTGATATGCCAATCTTTCTGGTGAAAGTGGTCCATCATTCTCTGCAATCTCATCAATCAGATGACGATATGCACTAACAACAGATGCGACATAGTACTCTGTCTTCATACGTCCTTCAATCTTTAAAGAACTAACACCTGCATCCATCAACTCATACATATAATCAGCTGCCAGTAAGTCTTTTGAACCCATGGAATATAAAACATCAGTATTTAATTCTTTATCATCTTGATAGACATGATATTGCCAACGACAACTTTGTGCACAACCTCCACGGTTGGCATCACGTAATGTCATACGATTGGATAGTGTACATCTACCAGAGTAGTTTACACACATACCACCATGGATAAAGGCTTCCGTATCTACTGGACATTCCTTAGTGATGGCATAGATATCTTCAATCGAACATTCACGAGCAAGTACTGCACGGTCTAGCCCTAACTGTTCGTGTAAGAATTTAGCTGTTTCGACATTTGTAATACTCATCTGCGTAGAACAGTGTATTTCTAACTTTGGTGCACACTCACGCGCAAGTTTCATAATCGATGGTGAGGCTGCGATAATCGCTGTAACACCATACTCTTCTAACTTCATTAAATACTCGCGTAAGCCCTCATAATCTTCTTCATGAGGAATAACGTTTGTTGTGACATGGATATGCGCGTTATGTTGACGGGCAAATTCACATGCCTCCTTGATATCATCCATCGTAAAGTTGGAAGCTCTTGAGCGTAAGGAATAGGATTGTCCACCAATATAGAC
>JABZLU010000036.1:0-7667 GCA_015256605.1 Solobacterium sp. | reverse complement strand
GATGAATAAGATTCGCAATGAAGCAATCCGCAATAACCCAAGTGCACTCATTTATGGTGAGGGTTGGGATATGCCAACGATGTTACAGGGATCACAAAAAGCAAATATTCATAACCAAGGTGCGATGCCTCACATTGGTCATTTTAATGATTACTTCCGTGATGTAATCAAAGGAAAGACAAGTGAAAGTGAGAAGTATGAACGGGGGTATGCGACCGGTAACTGGAATAACGCATTTGCTAGCTTGGCTGCACTAACAGGAAATGTTCTAGATACACCGCATTTTAAGAGATTCTTCTCTCCAGATCAGTCTATCAATGGTTTTGAAACGCATGATAATAGTACCGTATGGGATAAGATGCATGCATGTTGTAATAATGAAGATAGAGCCACTCGTATTCGTCGCCAGAAGATGATGATTGCGATTACGATGGTTTCACAAGGTGTACCATTTATACATGCTGGTTTTGAATTCTGTGGTACAAAGAAGGATAATCATAACTCCTATAATGCCCCAGATGAAATCAACCGTATGGATTGGGAAAGAATGGAATATTACCAAGAAGTTGTGAAGTATTTTCGCAAAGCAACTGCTTTGCGTAGATCCGTAAGTGAATTCTGTCTGAAAACTGCGTTAGAAATCAATGAAAAAGTGAAAGTTTGGGTTGCGGATGACCAGACGGTGTTCTATGATATTGCAGGTTCGAAAGGTAGTGCAGAAACGATTCGTGTCATGATTAATCCATCAACTGGTGATCGCTTCTATCGTTTTGATGAGGAGTGGCAAGTCATCTTTGATGAGAATGGGAATAGCCAAGAAGCTAAATCAAATCATGTATGTGTTCCAGCATTAAGCCTAATCGTATGCAAGAGGTAGAAGATGGGATTATTTGGAAATCTATTCGATAGTGAAAAAAGACACTTTCATCAAGCTGAAGTACTCGCAGATAAAGTTTTGAAATTAGAAGAGACTTATGCGCAGAAATCAGTTGATGATTTACGTGAAGTAACAAGACAACTACAAGAAAAAATACAGGCAGGGGCATCTTTAAAAGATGTACTGCCTGATGCTTTTGCGAATGCTCGTGAAGCCGCAAAGCGTGTTCTAAATGAGTTTCCATATCGTGTTCAGGTATTAGGTGGTGTCCTACTACATGAAGGTGATATTGCGGAGATGAAGACTGGTGAAGGTAAGACGTTAACAGCTGTTATGCCGATTTACTTACATGCCTTAGCAGGTAAGGGGGCACATGTTGTAACTGTCAATGAGTATCTCGCTAAGCGTGATGCGGAATGGATGGGACGTGTATATACGTTCCTTGGTCTAACCGTAGGATGTAACTTACATTCACTTTCTGAAAGTGAAAAAAGAGAAGCGTATGCTTGTGATATTACCTATACAACAAACTCAGAACTAGGCTTTGATTATCTAAGGGATAACATGGTAATGCGTAAGGAACAACGTGTTTTACGTGGTTTGCATTACGCAGTATTGGATGAGGTTGACTCCATCTTGATTGATGAAGCACGAACACCATTAATTATCAGCGGTCCTGGTCCAGTGTTAGACCAACAGTATATTCAGGCTGATCGTTTTGCAAAGAGTTGTAAGAGAGATGTGGATTTTGAGATTGACCGTGAAGACCGTACCGTTGTATTAACGGACGCTGGTTTAAAGAAAGCTGACCGTGCCTTCGGCATTGAAAACATCTATAATGGTGAACATGCAAGCATAGTTCATTATATTCAAAATGCAATGCGTGCTAACTATCTCATGACTAGGGATGTTGAGTATGTAGTGGGTGATGATGAAATTATTCTTGTAGACCAGTTTACTGGTAGAAAGATGGCTGGTCGTGAATTTAGTGATGGATTACATCAAGCGATTCAAGCCAAAGAAAATGTTGGTATCAAGCAAGAAACAATTACACTTGCGACAATTACTTATCAGAACTTCTTCCGTTTATATGACCTGTTAAGTGGTATGACTGGTACGGCAAAGACAGAAGAAGACGAATTCTTGAATACTTATAACATGCGTGTGTATGAGGTGCCTACCAATAGGCCTATAGCACGTATTGATGAACCTGATCTTGTATTCAAAGATAGACATGAAAAATATGAGGCAATTGTTAAACATACAAAAGAACTGTATGAAAAGGGACAGCCAGTCTTAATCGGTACATTATCTATCGATATCAATGAAGCACTCAGTGAAATGTTAAAGAAACAGAATATTCCTCATCATGTATTGAATGCAAAAAATGATGAAAATGAAGCTGAGATTATTGCGAAGGCAGGACAAAAGTTTGCGGTAACAGTTGCGACGAATATGGCTGGTCGTGGTACAGATATTAAGCTTGGCGAAGGTGTTGCACAGCTTGGTGGTCTTGCGGTACTTGGTAGTGAGCGCCATGAAGCAAAGCGCATTGATAATCAGTTGCGTGGACGTTCTGGTCGTCAAGGTGATCCAGGCTTCTCTAGATTCTACTGTTCGATGGATGACGATTTGATTGTGGAATATCATACAGACGAAAGTGAAGGGATGATTGAACGCTTTGAACATGACAAAGAAAATATCAATAAGATGAGAGCGCTCATTGACCGCACGCAAGAAAGAGCAGAAGGTCTACACTTTGATACACGTAAAAATACACTTGAATATGACGATGTATTAATGGCACAACGTCATTTGATTTATGATCAACGAGATAAGGTACTTGACCTTGAGGACATGGAACCGCTCGTCTATGAACTTGTAAAAGAGAATGTATCTGCTGCAATTGAAGGCTATTATCAGATTCCGAATAAGAATGATGCAAAGGAGAAACTTGCACAATATTTAAATAGTTTAGGAATTGATGGTAAACAGTATGCAGAGACAATCCACAGAGGATCTCAAGAAGAGATTACGGATGCAATTATAGATGGATACCATAAACAAACTGCAGAGCTTCCACAAGAAGAATTACAGCGAATGGTGAAGTTTATCTTCTTACAGATTCTAGATCGTGAGTGGATTCACCATGTGGATGTGATGGAACATTTAAAGACAAGTGTTCGTTTACGCAGTTATGCGAATGTAAAGCCAATTGACGCATATCGTGAAGAGGGCTTTAATCGCTTCAATGCAATGATGCAGAATATCTCTGAACAGACAGTCTCTACATTATTGCATATTCAAACAAATAATGAATCAGCCATGTAAGCATGATGGAAACCGGGGTACTAATCAAATGGTATTCTGGTTTTTTGTATGCATGATATAGAAAAATGATATGGTTTTCAGAAATAAAGTCTGTGTAATAGTGAAAAACTTACAAGTACAGATATAAATCACAAAAATAACATTGGTAGGGGGTACTATTTTGTGAAAAAATGGTCTATCATGTTTTTAATAAATGGAGGGAACATAATAATGAAAAGATTGAGTATCTCTTTGGTTACTCTTGTTTTAGCTGCATCTCTTGTCGGCTGTAACAAGGCAACTGAGACAACAACGTCCAGTAAAATGAAGCCTGGTACATATACGGCTTCTACTGCTGGTATGAACGACGATGTTACTGTAGAAGTAGAAGTAACAGAAAATGAAATTAAGTCAGTTAAGGTGACTTCTCACGCTGAAACTCCAGGTATCGGTGGGGAACTTGTTGACAAGGATGGAAAGGTTGTTACAACTGGGGGCGTAGCACCTGTTCAATTAATTCCAGAAGAAATCGTTAAGAATCAAAGTTTATCAGTTGATAATGTGACTGGTGCAACAATTACATCGGGAGCTATTAAAACTGCTGTTAAGGACGCTATCAAACAAGCAGGTGGCGATCCAGATGCATTTAAGAAAGAAGTAACTTACGAAGATAGAAAAGACGTTGAAGCTGACGTTGTTGTAGTAGGTGGCGGTGGAGCTGGTCTTGCGAGTGCTGTTGAACTCTTACAGAATGGTAAGAGTGTAGCAATTATCGAAAAAGCCGGTGAAATCGGTGGTGATACATTAGTTTGTGGTGCGATTTATAATGCACCAGACCCAGCATTACAGCAGCACGCTGAAATGAGTGATGCTGTTAAGACTACAATTGAGAAGGCTTTAGCTGAAACTCCAATCAATGACCAACATGCAGCATTAATTGCTGAAGTGCAAGCTCAATGGGATGCATATAAGGCTGCTGGTAGAACAGACCTATTTGACTCTAAAGAATGGTATGCATTACAGACTTGGATCAATGGTGATAAGGTCGCAAATCTCGATCTTGTTAAGGCATTATGCTATAACGCATTTGGTGGATATGAATGGATCGAATCTATGGGTATGACATTCCAGGATAAGATCTCTCAGGGTGCTGGTTCCTTATGGCAACGTACACATACATCTACAATGAAGATGGGTACAGGCTTTATCTCCGTATATGCTGATATGCTTGAAAAGTATGGTGATAAGGTTACATTATTAACAGAAGCTACAGCTACAAAACTTGTTCTTGATAATAATAAAGTTACAGCTGTTAAGGCTACAGATAACCATACAGGTAAAGAAATTACATTTAAGGCTAAAGACGGTGTCGTATTAGCTACTGGTGGTTTTGGTGCTAATGCTAAGATGGTTCAGGAATACAATACAACAGGTAAGTGGCCAGATCTTTCTAAGACAGGCACAACAAACCGTTTCTCAGCATCACAGGGTGATGGTATCACAATGGCTAAGGATGCTGGTGCTTCCTTAACAGATATGGAACAATTACAGCTTCTATATTTAGGTAACTTAGTTGATGGTCAGATTTCTAAGTTCCCAGCACGTGCAGTTAATGGTACAGACCAGATTATCTTCATCAATAAGGAAGGTAAGCGTTTCGTTCGTGAAGACGGTCGTCGTGATCAGATTTGCGGTGCTGTTCTAAATCAAACTGATAAGATGTTCTATATCCTTGAAAGTGGCGATGGTGCTGGTTATAAGGATATCAAGGACCCAGAGTGGAGAAGTGGTGACGGATTCACATTTGAATACCTTGAGAAGAATGGATTCATCATTTACGCTGATACATTAGAAGAACTCGCTAAGAAGTTAGATATGGATCCAGCAACATTACAGGCAACTGTAGATGAATTCAACAAGAGTGTTGAAAGTGGAAGTGACGAATTCGGAAGAACTCTATACTCCACAAAACTTGAGCATGGACCATGGGTTGTAACTCCTCGTCAAGCTTGTGTTCACCATACGATGGGTGGTGTAACAATCGATCCAGAAGCACGTGTGCTCAATGAAAAGGGAGAGCCAATCAAGGGCTTATACGCTGCTGGTGAAATTACTGGTGGTATCCACGGTGCTAACCGTTTAGGTGGTAACGCTGTAGTAGATACAGTTGTATTCGGTAAGTTATCTGCTGATACATTACTAGCTGACACAAAATAGTAAGTCATAAGAATTAATAAGTTAAGGTCTGAGTTCGCTCAGACCTTTGTTGTAAACAGGAAGAAATGAATATGAATAAACTTATAAAGGCATTTCTTACATGTACGATTATTTTTTTAGCAGGATGTAATCTATTTCCCGAGAAAAGTAAGAAACCTGTTATTTATCTATATCCAGAGAAGACAACAGAAGTAGATGTAAAAGTAAATCTTGATGGTACGTTTACCACAACATATCCAAAGTACAATGATGGTTGGAAAGTTGTGGCAGAGCCAGATGGAACACTTCATGTACTAGATCATAAGAATTTGTATTACTGCTTATTCTGGGAAGGTGTTGTGAATTATACTCCAGACTTTTCAACTGGCTTTGTTGTAGAGGGGGCGAAGACAGAAGCTTTCTTGGAAGAAGCACTTACCAAACTAGGGTTGAATGATCGTGAGAGAAATGAGTTTATTATTTACTGGCTACCATACATGCAGGAAAATGCCTATAACCTAATCTCTTTTCAGAATGAAAACTATACAGATCACGCTGAATTAGATATTTCACCAAAGCCAGATACAGTGATTCGTGTCATGATGGCTTGGAAACCGTTGCAAGAATCAATAATGATTCAACCACAGCAGTTAGACAGTGTAGAACGCAAGGGATTTACAGTGGTTGAATGGGGTGGAACAGAATATAAATAGTAATATTTCTCAAAAATAATACTTCTGTTATACTTAGAACCAAGGAGAATGAATAGATGAAAATAAGAAAGTTTTTACTTGGCTTGATTGCCATGGCACTTCTTTGTGTAATTTCACCTGTACATGCAGAAGAAACGAATGCTGATTTCGATCAGTTTATGCGAAATGAATTCATCCAAATGATGGAAGATGATTATACATCATTACATTTTGCATTAAAGGATTATGAAAAATATGGTATTACGAAACCAAAGCCAACGATTGGTGAACCTCCAACTTTAGATAACTCAAAGAGTATCGCAAAAGTTGAGGAGTCTTTAAAGGGATTAGAGAAGTTCAATTATGATGAGTTGTCAGATGTACAACAGCATGATTACGATACATATAAGTATTACTTAGAAAGTACTCGTGAACTCTTGAATTATCCAATGTTTGATTTCCAGTTCTTACCAAACCGTGGTATTCAAAGTAATTTAATTACAAACTTTACGGAGTTTGTGTTCTACAAGCAGGAAGATATCGATGACTATCTTTCTGTATTAGAGAGTGTTCCGGCATATATTGAAGGTGCACTAGAAGTTACACGTACCCAGGTACAAAATGGTTACTTCATGACAGATGATGCTTTAGATAGCACATTAGATGGAATCGAAAAGTTCGTTGCAAAGACAGACAACAATCCACTCATTCAGATTTTTAATCAGAATGTAGATAAGTTTGATGGTTTGAGTGAGGAACAGCGTACTGCATATAAAGAAAAGAATCGTGATTTTATCTTAAACACATATATTCCTGAGTATCAGAAGCTTGCACAAGAACTTGAAACATTCCGTGGGACACGTACATCATTAAGTTTGTATGATTTACCTGATGGAAAAGAATATTACACAGCATTATTACGTTCAAAGTCAAGTTCATCCGCTTCTTTACAAGAATTATTTGATTTAACAGATGAACAGTTAAAGAAGTTAATTGATGAAGCTAGAACTTTGTATTTGAACGCTAAGAAGGATGACAACTTGGAAGAAGCATTACCAGAGAAGGATCCTACAGAGATTCTCAATACATTACAGGGACATTTGCAGGAGTTCCCAGAAGGTCCTGAAGTAACATTTACAGCAAGTTACTTAGATCCATCTGTTGCTAATGATGCGATTGTTGCGTATTACATGCAGCCACCAATTGATGATTTCTCAAACAACGTGATTAAGATTAATGGTGATAATGTAAATTCAACAAATGAAATGTATAGTACTTTAGCGCATGAAGGTTTCCCTGGACACTTATTCCAGATTACTTGGTACTTGAATACAAATCCAAATCCATTACGTACACAACTCAGCAATATCGGTTATACAGAAGGTTGGGCAATGTATTGTGAGGATGTTTCTTGGGCATATTCTGACTTAAATGATGGTGCCAAGGAAGAAAACCGTATCAATACAAACTTAAACTACATCTTGCCTGCACAGGCTGATTTCTTAGTAAATGGTATGGGTTGGGATGAGAAGAAGTTAGGAAAATACTATGAATCACTAGGATTGAATGCTTCTGCAGCTTCAAATGTAATT
>JABZLU010000035.1:0-7682 GCA_015256605.1 Solobacterium sp. | reverse complement strand
TGTCTGTACGCGGTCATTCGCGATAAAGCATTTACCATCACGTAATACAACGACGTCACCATTCGAGCAAATTAAGCAATGATCTTCAGGTATACCTGTTTCTTGCGCTGTTGCGGAATGTTGTTTTAACATCTTGTATTCACCATGATATGGCATAAACCATTCAGGTTTAATTAGATTCAACATTAACTTCTGTTCTTCTTGTGGAGCGTGTCCTGTTGTGTGGAAGGAAGTTAGTGGTGAATTTGTAATAACGTTAGCTCCAACACGTGTTAATTGGTTGATAACACTACCAACAGAAGTGCCATTACCAGGAATTGGGTTGGATGAGAAGAGTACGGTATCACCAGGGATAATCTTGATGAAACGGTGTGTACCATTCGCAATTCTACTTAACGCAGCCATTGGTTCACCTTGAGAACCTGTACAAACGATACAGATACGATTGGATGGTAGGGTATTTAACTCATTACCAGAGATAAAGCTACTATCAGGAATTTGGATAACACCCATCTTCTTACCGATTTCACATACATTCTCCATTGAGCGTCCAAATACCGCAACTTTACGATTACATGCGACAGCTGCTTCTAGAATCTGATTCAAACGTAATACGTTAGAAGCAAAAGTAGAAACAATCATACGTCCTGGTGTTTTGCGCATCTGTTCCATGATGGCACGTGCTACTGTCTTTTCAGAGATAGAAGAACCAGGAACAGAGGAGTTTGTGGAATCACTCATCAGAAGGGAAACACCAACTTGTCCAATGTACGCCATCTTCTGGAAATCAGCGTTTGTACCAACTGGAGTCATATCAAACTTAAAGTCACCTGTTTCAACGATACGTCCGTTTGGTGTATTGATTAACACACCAAGAGCATCTGGAATTGAGTGAACAACATTGAAGAAACCAATTGAGAAGTGTTTCGTTTTGATACTAGACTCTGAATTGATTTCTGTAATCTTACATACACGAGTTAAACGATGTTCTTCTAATTTCTTTTCGATTAACGCTTTCGCAAAGCGTGGAGCGTAAATCTGTTTTAATCGAATTGTCTTTAAGAAGAACGGAATACCACCAATGTGGTCTTCGTGACCATGAGTAATTACCATCGCTGCAATTTTATTTTGGTTTTTTACCAGATAAGAATAATCTGGGATAACGTAATCGACACCAAGTAAAGCATCTTCTGGAAAGAGAACACCACAGTCAACGATGATGATTTCATCATCATGCTCAACGCAGTACATATTCTTTCCAACTTCACCTAAGCCACCAAGTGCGTATACCATCGTATCTGTCTTATGATTAATTGCTAAATCGCTTAAATCAGGTTCAGTAATACGAGTACGACGAAGTGGGCGAGTCGTTTTCTTACTGCTATTATTTTCAGTCATTATAAAAATTCCTTTCATTTATTTAATTATTGGTGAAGGTAGTAGTTTTATTCGCCTATATTATATCATTCTTCAATGAAAAAGGAAGAAGTCTCCCTATAAAACAAGGGCACCTTCAATTGGTTTATTTGGTTCTTTTTTGTTGATGTGATCATAGAATAAAATGCCATCCATATGATCTAATTCATGTTGTAATACAATGGCGATATAACCACGTGCACGGATTTCTACATCTTGGTTTTGAACTAGGTCAAACGCTCTGATTGTTACACGTGCATTTCGTACAACATAACCTTGATGTTCATTTTCAACGGAGAGACAGCCCTCGCCACTTTCTAAATATGCAGGTTGTACGGAACGAGAAATAATTTTTGGATTTACTAACATAAATTCATATTTCACAACATTGCCATCTTTATCTGTTTCATCGAAGGCAACAGCACACATTCTCTTTTTAACACCAACTTGGATTGCACTGATACCTACAGCTGGACGAAGGTTAAACTTCTTAGCTTTTTCTTCATCAGTGGAATCTTTTACGTATTGTAACATATCACGTAATAAAGTCTCATCTTCCTTAGATAGGGGCAATGAAACAAGCTCAGATTTTTCTCGAATTAACGGGTCAGTATCTTTAATGATTGTGTCATTATTTATTAACATAATTTTTACCTCAGCATACATTTTAACATTCTAAAAGCGTAATTCAACTAACACGCATCGATGTAAGCGTTTAGCATAAAAAAATTTATGAAATTTGATGATATTTGTGATGTTCGATGTTTGGATTTCGTGCAGTATGTTAAAATAATACTCGTATGCAAATAAAGAAAAAGAAAACGCAAAAAGTTGAACCAATTCAAATGAATACGTCAGTGAAGAAGAGGAAGTTCTTGAATCTACGTATGCCAAAATCATCGGACCATTTCTTACATGCGGCGATGATTATTTTGATGTTGTTTGGCATCATTATGGTTGGTAGTGCATCCATGGGTGCTGCTGGTGGCAATAACCGTTTTCTAGTGATTACAATTGTAAAACAGGTTATCTATGCTGTTGCAGGTTATACTGCCATGACATTTTTGGCAAATCGCTTCCAACTTAAGAAATTGAAGTCGTCAACGACGTTCTTAGTGATACTTGCAACTATCGCAAGTTTGTTATTGTGTTTGTTATTTGCGGAAACCAATGGTGCTAGAGCATGGATTCGTATTCCGCTTGGTGTAACAGAAGTAACCTTACAGCCTTCGGAGTTTGCAAAGATTATTGCAATTTTAGTTGTTGCCTTATATTTAGGTGATAATGTACATAGTTATAGTAAGAGATTTGATTTAATCAAACGTCCACTCTTTATTGACGGCGTAATCTTATTTATCGTTTGGATTCTACAGTCTGACTTTGGATCAATGGCAGTTATCTTTGTGATTATCTGCGTTTGTTTCTTGGTTCCAAATCATCCGCAATTAAGAGGGTATCAAAGAATATTAACAATCTTATTCTATGGTGTAGTTCTCTTGGGATTCTATATCTTATCTCCATCTGGAGAACACCTCATCATGAAAATGACATTTTTAAAGACATATCAGATTAAGCGTTTCATATCTGCAATCAATCCATTTATGGACCAGTATGGTACTGGTTATCAGTTGATTAGTGGTTTAATATCCTTTGCGACTGGAGGCTGGTTTGGTAAGGGCCTTGGTAATTCTGTACGTAAATATACAAACTTTCCAGCAGCTAGTACGGACTATATCCTCGCAATTGTAGTTGAAGAGCTTGGTTTTGTAGGGTTTATTGGCTTACTTGCAGTCTATGGATTTATCATCTTTGTTTTATTACGCTATGCAATGAAGATGCGTAGTGAAAAGGGGCGTATTATTCTTGTTGGTACAGCAATGTATTTCTTGGTACATATGTTCTTTAATATCGGTGGTGTTACAGGATTAATCCCTCTAACAGGTGTACCGCTGCTAATGGTATCCGCTGGTGGTTCTTCTACGATGTCTATCATGGCTTGTGTCGGTATTTCTCAAGCAGTGATTGCCTCCTATAGACGAGGTGAGATTCGATGAGAATTATCGCTGGTGAATATCGCTCACGCAAGATAGAAACACGCGCTGGTAATCAGACTAGACCTACATTAGATAAAGTTAGAGAAGCTGTTTTTTCATCCCTAGGCGGGATGTTTGATGGTGGCACAGTATTAGATTTATATGCCGGTAGTGGTGCCAATGGCTTAGAAGCACTATCGCGAGGATATGATTATGCAGTGTTTGCGGATATCTCTAAAGATGCAATTCATGTTATTTGTAAAAATATAGAGTCATTACGTTGCAACGAGAAGACGAAAGTCTTACATATGCCTGATAAGAAAGCATTATCACTGTTAAAGACGGAAGGGATTCGTTTTGACTTAGTATATCTAGATCCGCCATATGCAGGACAACGCAATAACGAAATTCTAGAATACTTACAAGAAAACAACATGATTACGGATCATGGTGTAGTTGTGATTGAATCCGCAAAAGAAGATGAATTTAAAAAAGAGTTTGGCTCTTTAAAACCATACAAAGAAGCAACCTATGGAATTACACGTATTACCTATTATCGAAATGAGGTGGAAGGATGAAGGCTTGTTATCCAGGAACATTTGATCCAATTACAAACGGTCATTTAGATATTATTGAGCGTGCATCACGTTTGTTTGATGAAGTTGTGGTATTGATTATGGTCAATCCACGTAAGACTTGTTTATTTAATAGTGAAGAAAGAAAGCAGATGGTCATCGATAGTTTGAAGTCTATTGGTAACCCACAGAATGTGACTGTAATGATTGGTTCTGGTCTAACCGTAGAGTTTGCTCGTAAGATTGGAGCATCTGTCATTATTCGTGGTATTCGTGCTGTCAGTGATTATGAATATGAACTTGGACAAGCAACTGCGAATATGATGTTGGCACATGAGATTGAAACGGCATTCCTCATTGCCAAACCACAATATTCATTCCTATCTTCTTCTGTATGTAAAGAGATTGCCCTCAATGGAGGAGACTTGTTAAATCTAGTACCTCCGCAGGTAGAAGGACCTCTAAAAGAAAAGATGGCTAAAGTAGCTGAAAACTTAAAGGCTGCACAGGGGCAGATATGATACGTTGGGGAATTATAGGCGCTGGGAAAATTGCCCAGCGTTTTGTAAAGAGTCTAGCACATGAATCAAATAGTGAACTCTATGCCGTTAGTTGTCGTACACTTGCAAAAGCACAGCAGTTTGCGAATATATATCATGCGTTAAAAGCGTATGGATCCTATGAGGAACTTTTACAAGATCCAAATGTAGATGTAGTATATATTACCTTGCCACATGGCTATCATTATATATGGTCAATCAAAGCCATCAAAGCAGGCAAGGCAGTACTGGTTGAAAAACCGGCTGGTATAAATGCATTTGAGATTGAGGGAATCATGGAAGTATTAAAACAACATCCAGTATTGTGGATGGAAGCGATGAAGCCTCGATTTACACCACTCTATCAAAAGGTACAGGCATTAATCCAAGAAGGTAGCCTTGGAGATATCCAAGAAATTCATACAGTACTTAACTCAAAACAATCAGATGAAGTGATTCGACATAGTTATCTAAGTGATCCTATCTATGGAGGAGCTTTGTTAGACTGTGGTTGTTATTGTGCAACATGGGTTACAGAATATACTAAGGGTAAGCTACGAATTGACCATATCGATGTAGACTTGCAGGATGGCTATGACTTACACACGAAGGTACAGATGCATATAGGTAATACACTAGTCACTTTAGAAACTGCAATCAATCAACCAGAAAAGAAAGAAGCTTTGATTAAGGGTACAAAGGGTGAAATCCGTATTCCAGATTTGCATAGACCTATAACGGCAGAGCTACAGATTGAAGATAAAGTAGAAGTTATAGACTGTCCGTATGAAGTAGACGACTTCTATGGTGAGATATCTCACTTTGTAAACTTACTTGAAAATGGTAAACAAAGCTCTCCAATTATGCCTATCCAAAGTAGTCTAGAAATTGCAATGTTACTAGATCGTATCAAGGATGCGATGACACCAAATCCAATTGAAATATAATAGGGAAGAAAAAATATGAAACTGAAAGAATATTTGTATCAATATGTACGAATCACTAACAATGAAGGATATTCTTTTGATGGATATGTAGCAGAGTTCTTTCGAGGTGAAGATAACGAGGATGGAATCGACAGCATTGGTGTTTCAAAGGATGCTGAACATCTTGGTGGAATAGAGATTAGTGAGAATCATATAGTATCTATACAGATCATTAAAGGATGAATATTCTTGCTTAGAGTTCCCAAAAAATAAGTTGATATACAAGGCCGAAAATTTTCGGTCTTTTTTAATAAAATTTAGCACTAAAGTGTTGACAGTGCTAAAGTGTTGGTATACTATATTAGCAGACATTGAAAAAGAGTGCTAAAAAGGAGGTGCTGGAGATGTTGACACCAAGACGAATAGAAATCTTCAAGGCGATTGTTGATGAGTATATTCGTACGGCGGAACCAGTTGGTTCGCGTACATTACAAGAACAGTATGACTTACCATATTCCAGTGCTACCATCCGTAATGATATGCAGGTCTTAGAGGAAATGGGCTATCTGGAAAAGACACATACTTCCAGTGGACGTGTTCCTAGTACGATGGGATATAAGTTCTATTGTGAGAACTTATTGAACATGACTGCTGGCATTGATAAACGTATGGAACTCGCAATTCGTAGTGCATTTGATGTGTCTAGTATGAACATTGAGGAGGCGGTTCATCAAAGCTGTGAAATCCTCAGTGAAATGACAAATATGACAGCTGGTGCAATCGGACCAGATGCTAATACGCAATGTCTAGAACATATAAAATTGTTCCCGATTGATATGCGTAATGCGGTATGTGTATTTATCACAAATACAGGACATACCGAAACAAAGAACTTCCACTTTGAAGATGATGTACCTTTCAAAGATTTGGAAGCATGTACAGATATCTTAAACAAACGATTAAAGGGTGTTCCACTTGCGGAAGTGCCTAGTCGTATGGAAGATATCAAACCTGATTTATGTAGTGCTGTACATCGCCACGATCTACTCTTTACTGCGTTTGTTAGGGCGTTCGTAAAGTTTGCTAGTGAAAGTGTATACTTCTCTGGAAAAGATCGTGTATTATATCAACCTGAATTTGAAGATATCAACAAGTTAAAGCAATTGATGTTGATGTTTGATGATACAAAGGTATGGCGTGGATTAGATTCCAGCGAAAATGCTGTTGCGGTTACTACTACAAAGGGCGCACAGCTTACTTGGTATAACGATTTAGCAGTTGTACGTTCCAAGTTCCATGTCAATGATACGGAAAGTGGCGAACTGATGGTTGTTGGACCAAGTAGAATGAATTATGAAAAAGTCGTAAATCTTATTGATTATGCGGCACGTTTGATTGAAAAGATGTATAACTCAGGAGGTGAAAGTGGTAATGAGTGAAGATATCAAGAAGACAGAATCTGAAGTTGAAGAAGTGGTTGAAACTGAAACTCCTGAGGTAGTAGAAGAAGTTGATGAAGTTGTAACACTTCAAGCAAAGATTACAGAGTTAAGTGAACAGGTAAATGTTCTCAAGAATGAATATGCAAAAGCATATGCAGATACAGAGAATACAAGAAAACGTCTACAGGCTGATTTTGATAGCCGTACAAAGTTCATGATGAAGAACTTTGCATTAGAGTTATTACCTGTATTAGATAGTTGTGAAAGAGCGTTAGCACAAGCAACAACAGATGAAGCATATCGTAAGGGTGTCGAAATGATTTATGGACAACTACAGAATGCTTTAAGTAAAGAAGGTATTACAGAAATTGATGCATTAAACCAACCATTTGATGGTAATTGGCATCAAGCATTGATGACAGAAGCAAGAGAAAATGTCGAACCTGGAACTGTAATTGAAGTATTACAGAAGGGTTATCGTATAAAGGACCGTCTGCTAAGAGCAGCAATGGTCAAGGTTAGTGAATAACTAGGAGGAAGATAAACATGAGCAAGATTATTGGTATTGACTTAGGAACAACAAATAGCTGCGTATCCGTTATGGAAGGTGGCGAAGCAAAAGTAATCGCAAATCCAGAAGGAAACCGCACAACACCATCTGTAGTAGCATTTAAGAATGGTGAACGTATTGTTGGTGATGCGGCTAAGCGTCAATTAATTACAAATAAGGATACAGTATATTCCATTAAGC
>JABZLU010000034.1:0-7742 GCA_015256605.1 Solobacterium sp. | reverse complement strand
GAAGCTAACGAAACTCCAGAAGCACGTTTTGCACATGCAATGGATAACTTCCAACCACTCCTATTAAACAACTCCAATGACGGTGGTGACTGGAAGGAACATCAAGTCACTGCCGAAAAAGTATATGGTCGTCAATCTAAAACAAAACTAGGCTCAGAAGCCATCTATGAAGTGACTGATCAAATCCTTCAAAGTCATATCAAAAAAGGTAATCTAATATAACTTGCAAGCATGTAAAAAGTCTCCGTAGACCTGGCAAATCCCAACAGAGACTTTTTAAATTGTTGATTAATGTGGCTTTATAAAGAAGAGATAATAATAGCTCCAACTAATATCAAACAAACTCCAGCAATCTTCTTTACTGTAATTTTTTCTTTCAGAATAAAATAGGATAAGATCATTGTCCAAATATACGTTAGGGATGTTAGTGGCAAGATAACGGAATAATCCAAAATCTTCAATAACCATATATTTAATACCGCCGAAGATACATAAAGAAAACCACCTATATACAAATTGATATTCTTTAACATATCTATAAGACTATTTAAACCTGAAGCTTTTTTTAAGAATAATGATGCTATAGACCCAAACATCGTCATAATTAATAATACTATATAGTAAATCACCATTATTCATCACCCCCTGCAATCATAATGACACCACAGGTGATGACAATAACACCTATCACTTTATACAGAGTTACTGCTTCATGAAGTACAAAGGCAGCCAATACTATACTAAGAACATAATTCAAACTAAGCATTGGTTGTAATACAGAAAGTTTTCCAAACTTATAGGCAATAATCATGATTAGTGCACCTGCACCATAAAAAGCAAAACCTGCTAGCATGAAAATAAGTCCTTGCGTAGCAGATAATTTCCATAATAATTGCCCAATACATACACAGATAGAGGATACTAACATCAGTAGTATCCCTTTCTTATTCTTTTGAATCGATTCGATCATACTATCACCTTATAGCGGATTATACGCACCTTGCATATTTTTAAATAAAATACGTAACAACTCTGAATTCCCTTTAAAGAAACTAATCTTTGTTGGTGTCTTTCCTGTTTTTGGATATGCACGTGTAACAGGAATCTCACATGCCTTCATTCCAATCTGTGTTGCACGCACAGAAAGATATGCAAGTAATTCATATGTCATAAAGATATCACGCAATGGTTGGACGCGAATATCTGTTAAATATTTTCTTGAGTATGCGCGATATGCGTTCGTTGTATCTGTAAATTTTTGATGTGCAGTTAAAGAAATAACCGGTGCATGAATGAGGCGTACAGATACTGTACGGATAAATGGTGTATTAATTGCTTTACCACCTTCAATAAAGCGAGAACCCTGTACTAAGTCATATCCTTCTTTTAATTTTTGGATAAAATTCGGAACATCTTCAATACTATCTTTGTTATTTCCATCAATAGTAATGATACCTTCATAACCTCTTTCAAGAGCCCATGAAATTCCCATGCGCAATTGAGCACCCTGTTTCCCTTCGTCACGCTTGATCAATAATGTATTTACATCTAGACTACGCAATGAGTCTTCATCTGTGCATCCATCCGTAGAACCGCCATCACAGATTACAATATCTGCGTAATCAGAAATATGATGTTCTTTCGCCCTAGTAAGTTCCTTTGTAATGCGGTCTCCTTCATTAATAATTGGAATTAGAACTACATAATCTTTTGTTTTTTCAGCGTACTCAAAACATTCATACTTTGGTACTCCAGGCCTTTTCTCATATATCATTTAATCTCTCCTTACATGTCAAAATGATTGCTTATCGAAATATACGTGAAACATATGACATAGCATTTTTTATATCGCCTAAATCATCTACTTTTCCCATCTCTATGGATATAAATCCTTTATACCCTTCTTTTTCTAATAGATTCTTCAATTCTATGTGCAGCTCTCTATTTTTAATAGGTTTTAAGTACGGTTCACTAATATGCACATGATTAATGAGATGAATATTACCCACTAATTCAGAAATATTTTCTTGATTCTGAATCATTGTTCCAACATCTAAATTTAATTTAAAGCCATCCGAATTAATTGTTTTTATCAACTTTATAGCAGATTTTGTATCATTGATATAGTTAGTATTATAGATCGTAGGATTTGCTTCCAAAGCAAATACTGTATGATATTTTAGTGCAGCTATACCAAGCTGCTCAAAAAAATTTATAGCAACATTTTCGTCAGCACCGTCTGAAAGGTATCGGTTGCGTGGGCATCCAAAAACCAAATTATTACACCCAATAGAATTTGCAAACGACATTGCCTCTATTGAATACTCAAACAGTTTTTCCCTCTCAATATCATTGCCGAACAGCTTTTCTTGTTTACCATACCAAATCGATTGAATAGATGGGATGATAAAACCATATTTTTCATTTAATCCTCTACTCCACTTAGTTGCATTCGTGAGGTTCTCATATGGTTTTGTTGGAAATATTCTTGTTGGTGCAATCTCTAATCCAGTAAAACCATATTCATGCATCCATCTGTAGACCGTTTCATCATCATTATTGCCCCATGCAATATTTGAAATTGCAAGCCTAGTCATTTTTAGATCCATCCTTTCTAAAAATTCTGATTGATTTGTCTAACAAAATATAAATGCAAATTTGTATAAATCCAAAATACCATATTATGAAGTTAATATGCGTATGTATATAAGAGTGAGATTTAGCTAACACCAACCAAGAAATCGATCCAAAGAAGCTTAATGCATAAAGTGTAATGACTCCAATATTTTTCTTGTTATTGTGGAAATCAGATACAAACACAAATATTGGTAGAATACTTAGTAGTGGGAATAAATTTCCATTGATACCAGTTATGATTTCTGTTTGGAAGTTAAAATACATCATGCAAACTTGCCAGATTGATGCATTAAATGAAGGCCAATATACAGGATCAAATTGGTTTAAATCTGCACCAGACGTTCTACGCATTACATCTTCTTGGATGATATTTTTTATTCCTAATATGATATTTCCATCGCCTTTAATACCTGCATGCATAAATATTGCAATAATAAATCCAAGTAATGCCATCAATCCCATAATAAATATTGTTCTAAACAGAAGTATAAATCTTTTTTTATCTCTCTGACTTAACGCTACAACTAAATCCGCAATCAAAAATATTATCAGTCCTACCATAATCGTGGAAATGTATTCATATCCACATAAACATTTAATACAGATTGAGACGGTCGAAAGTACATACGACAGTATTCTCCATATTCGATTATCAACTTTTAATGAACATACTAATCCCACAGCCATTGGAACGAACCATGTGAATTCGACCCAGTATAAATTCTGAGCAAAATTAATAATCCACGGAGATAACCAAAACGTGATAAAGAAACACACAGATACTAGCAAGTTATATTTCTTTTTCAATAGGAAGCATATCAAAATAAATATAGATGCGGTTATTAGCGAACAGCATAGCCTCAAAAATGGAACTGCTTGTTCTAATGTAAGAGATTTGACCATTCTCCTAAATATTTTCCCTTGAAGACCATATTGACTCTTATACGGCTCCAGATATGCGCTTGGGAGTTTATCACCATGTGTATCTAAAAATGAAATTGAAGCAATCTGACCATTTTTATTTGCATTAATATCTTTACTATTTAAATCTAATCGGATACTATCTTCAATTGTTGTAACTTTTAAAATTTGATATGTCTCACCATTTGCAAATTGAATATGATTACCTATAATACATACTTTCTGATTATATAAATTATTTTGAATTAAAATAGCAGTACCATCATTAGCATAACCCGATGTCCAATTTTCATCCGTTCGAATTGTATATACATTTCTTACAAGTTCATCTATATAACCGTGCGTATCAATAAAATTGCCCAAGCCATATTTCGCCTCTGCCCCAGTAGCATGATATGCATCCATTTTATCGGCTTTAAGTGTACCTATAACAATAGATTCACTATCATCTTGAAATCCAGAAAATTGTGTATTTAAATTATCCATAAAGTTAAATGTATAATTCCAACTCAAAACTACCAAAAGCAATCCAAAAATACCTGTATTTTTTAATATCTTTTTAATACACGGCTTAAATAAATTTGAATTATATATTACCCATATTGAAAGAAGAGCAATTATCAAAAATAATTTTTCTGAAGCAATAAAAGTTGATTTTTTATATGCAAATACAATTAATGCATTTCCTTCAGATATTTCAGATACCAATTGTGATAGGTTTGTCGTTACAAGAGACGGAAATGTATTAGTATTTTCTGCCGTAATATGTAATACGTATTTATTCCCAACTGAATATTTCTTATGTAAATAAAACTTATGCCAACTATTTTCCTTAATTGTATTTAGCGCTATCTTCTCTGATTCGATTTCATTACCCTCAGCATCTTGGATAGAGATTAATAAATCTCCAGCATTCTCGGCAGGATTATTTTCAATATAAATTTCTATGCCTGTAAGATGACGATTTAATGGGATAAAACTTGTGGTGTATTCGCCCAAAGCTAAATTATAACGAGATAAATTAGCATCATTTATTTGAGAAACATTAATCTCATTTGCAAAATAACCATGCGAAAAGAAATCTAATGGTCCAATCAAAAATGTTAAACAAAATACCATAACACTTACAATAATTGTGATGATAATTTTTAGTTTATTTATTTTCATTCGATTCCTCCACAAATTTATTTACTTCATTTAATACAGTCTCTTTATTACAAATATACCCATTAGAACCACCATACAGGGTGTCATAGATTGTCTTATAGTCATAATTTGCAGGTGTACCATTTAGTTCATTTACAAACTGTTTGCCTGTTAAATATTCATATACTTCCCCTGCAGATACAGGTTCTGTTGCAGGATGCCATATATGAAGATTGTTTTCTAACGCTATTTCAATATCACTCCATAATCTTCCAAGATTATAAAACTGATATACACTTCTACTATCTGTAAAGTTTAAGGCCGAGAATTGCAATACCTTAAATTTACTCTTTAATAGTTCTCTATCTTCTTCAGGACAATTCACCTTATAGAAACCATTGTCCTGTAATACATAATACTTTTCTAAAGAAGAATCCCTTTGAACTAACTCAGCAAATTTTTCTTTCTTTAACATAAATGGAATTACGTTAATAAAGTCAAATATAAAATTCTTCTTAATATTCTTCCCAAATAATCCAGGCAAGCGAATAATCAACGCATCTGGATAATGTTCTCTCACCCAAAGTTCTAGTTGATAACGATTGTATCCATATGCATGCAGGTTATTTGTATCGATTGTAGAGTTTTCATCGACATTAACAGGCACCTTGAAAACATCAATTGTTGAAATTAGTACAAGTTTCTTAGGGTTGATCTTTGTAATATTTTCTTCAGCTTGTACAATTAACACCATATCTTGTTCTGGCGCATTATTTGCCAAGTATTTTTCAGCACGCAATCCAGCGTACACCAATAGATCTGGATTTGTACCAAACGCTTCTTCAATATTTTTAGAATTGTATACTGCATCAAAATTAGTAGCAGCGTAAATATTACTTCCAACAAAACCTGTATATCCAACGAGTGCCTTCTTCATAAAAATCTCCTACTTCGTTAACTTCTCAATATTTTCAAAACTATATTGTTTTCTCTTAAATACTAAATCAACCAATAACTGTAGATATTTGATGATAATTGTTAAAATTCCAAATAATCCGAAGAATGCAACGGATAAGAATAAGATGGTTGTTGTCCATCCAACAACTGGATTAGCTGTAAGATACACAACGACAGAATAAAGTACCATAAATACTGAAACAACCATCATAAATACTGTCATGAACTTTGCAAAACGATAGCCAATATCTGTAAATAATAGCAATGAATTGGCAGCGAGGTTAGAACGATACTTCTTTTCACGTACATCCTCATCAAATGCAATATTATTTATAACATCGTACTTAAGATTATCCGTCTTAAGACCGCAGTTTGCGTATACAACCTTACGATATGGAATTGTCTTATTCATTGAACTAACACGGTTAATGACACGTCTACTCAAAATTCTGAAGCTTTCTGTTGTCATCTTATATGAATAATCCGTAAATCGATCAAACACTTTATAGAATAAGTTTGATGTGAATTTTTCCTTACGATCTGGAGATGCACTAACAATATCGTATCCCTTCAAGGAACGATAATAGATTGTCATAATCATTTCAGGATTAAAGTCTAATGTTGTATTATCAAATTCAAACACGAAGTCTCCAATAGACATATCAATACCTGCATCCATGGATAACTCTAAACCATGGAAGTAACTCATATTAATCACAGATACACTCGTAGATTTTGCTGTCTCACTTGTTTTCTTGATGATTTCTAATGACTTATCATCAGAAGCATCATTGACACAAATTACTTCAGAGTGTGCAAAGTTATCTTCCATTGTTGAAATAATAGTCTTCAAAAACTTTTCTAATCGATTTTCAGCGTTTCTAACGTAAACTACTGCTGACGCAAAATTCTTTTCCTTATTCTCCATCACTTAACACCTCATCTAAGTCATATACTGTATTAATCTTTCCAGAAAGAACACCAACAAATGTTGGATTCTCGGAATACTTTCGAATTACTGTAGGTCTAGAATCATCAATCTCCGAACTCATTAAAATTGGTTTCATGGAGAACAGTGATCCTTTATATTCAAATCCATACTCATCCAGCATATATTTTCTCGCAAGATTTGCCATATATGGGAAAGCTGTCTTTGGCTTTGCCGGACAGTCATTGCAGTTACCTAAATGTGTTGGAGAACAGTAACCGCCACTCTCCTTCTGACATTCAAATGTAGGTAAACCATCATAACTTGTTGTATGTGGTGTAAATGTTACTGATGTCAGAGAATGTAAACCAGTTTTGCCAAACGGCATAATGGAGAAGAAAGGACCATCCATAACAGTGAATCCAATATCCTTCAATTTCTCATTTACATCGCATAAGATAATTTCACATAACTCATACTTAATGCCAAACTTTTCAAATCCAACCTTCTCTAGAATTTGATTTGTACTAGCGTAAGTCGCATTCAATACAAAGCCAGATTCATAATCAATTCCTTCTGCAGTATGAATGATATAGGAATCACTTGTCTTATCAATCGTTGTAATATCAACTCCATACTTGATTGTAGCCTCATTAGGATATTTCTTTAGTTCTTCCAAGAAGTAATCTAATAGGATTTTTGCATCATATGTATATTCTCTTGTTCTAAATACACCATCACACATCCCTGGTTTAAAATAATTTTCTGGTACTAATTGTTCACAAGGAATATCAGCTGCCTTACAGAAATCTTTGAATTGTTTTCCATCAGACCAAGAATACTGGCTAGACGTTGCATAAATCTGATCAAACTCTCGATTGATACAGAAATCATAATCTTTATTAAAACGTTCAAAGTAGCCAGCCGACTTTAATGCTGTAGAAATAGAGCGTGGATAATGATAACCTTGATGGACTCTAGCCTGGTTAATATAGGTAGCCCTTCTGAATGGTGTTGGGTCACATTCTAGTACAATAACTCTCTGTCCTCTTTTTGCACAGAACAAAGCAGAATATAAACCATATAACCCTGCTCCAATAATAATCTTGTCAAATCTTTGCATATCCATCATCCTCATAAACAGTACGAATAC
>JABZLU010000033.1:0-7829 GCA_015256605.1 Solobacterium sp. | reverse complement strand
CCTCTGTACTCATAAGGAGGTATACAACAATGGCAATTATCGTTCCTATCTATAACACGGTATTATTACCGGACACAAATATTTATCTGACCAGTGACAGTTATAAAAATGCAACTGGACGGGAATCTGCTGTAGGTGATCGTATTATCTTTGCGATTGAAAAGAAGGCATTATCTACAGATGAATTTCGTCCTGAAAACTTTTATCCATTAAGTGTATCAGGAACTATTACAGAAGTTAGTAATAGTGGTTTTGTGGTAATCAAGACAGAATCACGTATCAATATTGAAGATATCGTTGTACATAGTGATAAAACTTTAGAAGTTTTATCTATCATCCGTAAACCGATGACCAATGATTTAGATCCAATCGATGAAAAGAAGCGGGTTGACCAACTTAAGAGTGCACTTGTAAAGGCAACTGCGAACTATCAATGGGCTCTGGGTGCACGTAATTTCATCTCTCAATTAAAGGGGATGGAGGATATCATCAGTGCCATGGCACAGTGGTTAAATATTACGGATGAAGAAAAGTATGCATTACTAGAAGAAAATCTTCGCTCCAATCTTTTAAATAAGATTGAGCAGTATATTTATGAATATACAGAGATGACGGATGTAACTAACGAAGCTTCCGCTGCACAAGAAAATGACAATAAGAAAGCCTATCGTGAGATGGCCATCAAGAAACAAATCGAATATCTTCAAAAGGAACTGGATGACATGCATCCAGAGAATGTTACTGATATTCGTAAGATGGAGATGAAGATTCAATCATCTGGGATGAATGAAACTGCACGTCGTGAAGCGGATAAGGTTTTAAGCCGTCTAAAACAAGAAGGCAGTAACTCTCCAGAGTATGGTAATCTTTACAACTATCTAGATTTTTTAACAAGTATCAGTTGGAAGAAAGAACGTACAAAGAAGATTGACTTCCAAGCTGCGGAGAAGATTTTGGATGAAGACCACTATGGTCTAAAGAAAGTGAAAGAGCGTATCTTACAACAGATTGCGGTAATGGATCTTAATAAGCGTCAATCAGGTTCGATTCTCTTATTTGTCGGTGCTCCAGGTACTGGTAAGACAAGTATTGGTCGCTCCATTGCAAATGCGCTCAAACGTAAATATGTACGTGTTGCACTGGGTGGAGTACGTGATGAAGCAGATATTCGTGGTCATCGTCGTACCTATATCGGTGCAATGCCAGGAAGAATTATGGATGGTATTCAGAAAGCTGGTACCTCAAATCCAGTAATGGTACTCGATGAAATCGATAAGTTGAGTATGTCTTATAATGGTGATCCTGCGAGTGCACTTTTAGAAGTGCTTGACCCTGAACAAAACAATACCTTTACGGACCATTACATGAATGTTCCATACGATCTTTCTGATGTACTCTTTATCTGTACGGCAAATACATTGGATTCTATCCCTGAACCTTTACTGAACCGTATGGAAGTAATCGACTTTCAAGGTTACACAGCAAGTGAAAAGTTCCAGATTGCCCAACGACATTTAATTCCTAAAGCAGTTGAGAAAATGGGCATTCCAAGTGAACAGTTAGAGTTTAGTGAAGAAGCGGTACGTTCTATTATTGTGGACTATACGATGGAGGGTGGTGTACGTGGACTCAAAAAGAGAATTGATTCCGTATGCCGTGCTATTGCTGTGAAACTTGCAAGAGGTCATCAAGAAAAGATTGTGATTCAAGCAAGTGATTTACCAACACTGCTAGATATGAAACCACTTCACCATGAAAAACTCACAGTTCAAAAGAATCCTGGTATCGTAACTGGTCTTGCATGGACTGCAAGCGGTGGTGAAATTCTCTTTATCGAAACCCTACTAACAAAGGGCAGTGGACAGTTAATTGTGACTGGACAGCTTGGGGATGTGATGAAGGAATCTGTACGCATTGCATTATCTCTTGTGAAATCGAAATTCCCAGAAGCAGATAAGATTCTAAAGACGCATGATGTTCATATCCATGTTCCACAAGGTGCTGTTAAAAAAGATGGACCTTCTGCAGGTATTACTTTAACAACTGCTTTAGCTTCATTGATTACCAAGAAGAAGGTTTCCCCATTAATTGCGATGACAGGGGAAGTATCCTTACGTGGTGGCGTGATGCCAATTGGTGGTTTGCCTGAAAAGTTGATGGCAGCTGCTAGGGCTGGTGTAAAGATGGTTTACATTCCAAAAGAGAATGAAGATGACTTAAAGGATATCGCACCAGAAGTGAAAGAGAAGTTAACAATTATCCCAGTTGAACAGGTGGATGAAGTCCTGAAGGCAGTTGGTATTCTGAAAAAAACAACAAGAAAACCAAAGCAGAAACAAGCATAATCACTTTGTTATTTGTTACAAAAGTCGGTGAATTGTACCGACTTTTTTCTGTTTGCGTGAAACATTTGTGAATTGCTTTGCCTAGAAAGAAATGAATATTTATAATGCATGTAGCTTAAAAAGCAGGAGGTCGCGATGAAGTATAGAATTGTATCAGATTCATCTTCAAACGTATTTCACATTGAAGATATTGACTATAGAACGGTTCCTCTAAAAGTTATTATGAATGAGGGAGAGTTCTTTGATGATGAACGCACGAATGTAGAGCGTTTTTTATCCGTACTCAAACATACGAAGGGAAAAACATCCACTTCATGTCCAAATGCCTATGAGTGGGCAAGTTCATTTGATGGTGCCGATACGATTTTTGCGGTAACAGTTACAGGTGGATTATCTGGCTGTTATTCAGCAGCGATGCAGGGTAGAGCACTCTTCTTGGAGGAACATCCAGAAGCCAATATTTATGTTATCGACTCATTATCCGTCGGACCAGAAATCCTATTAATTATTGAAAAATTAAAGGAATTAATTGCACAGGGATTAAGCTTTAGTGAAATCTGTGATGTGATTAATGAATATAAGAAACATACACACTTATTATTTAATATTGCAAACTTAGACAATTTAGCTCGCAATGGTCGTGTGAGTCCAGCAATTGCGAAGTTATCTGGTTTATTGGGTATTCGTTGTGTCGGTAAGGCATCTGACCAAGGTACACTTGAAATCTTACATAAGTGCCGTGGTGAAAAGAAAGCTACAAACAAAATTGTAGAAGAGATGATTGCACACCGCTATAACGGAAAGAAAGTTCATATTGCACACTGCAATAATGAATCGATGGCAAATGATTTAAAGAATTTAATTCTACAGTCTTTCCCAGAAGCGAAGGTTAATATTATTCCATGTACCATTGTGTGTGCCTACTATGTATCAGACCAGGGTCTGATTGTTGGATTTGAAGATAGTGATTGTTAAACAAAAAGCCGCAATCTTGGTTGATTGTGGCTTTTTATGACTTTTTCTTTTTGTATAATTCTGGGAATAAGAATTCCAACATGATAGGGAAAATACCTTCCCAAGATTCTTCACTATGTGTACCATTTACTACAAGATTTGGATAAGTAACGCAACCACCTTGGGTAAAGAGATGATTGATATTTAATAACATATCTAATTCTCTTACAAGGCCTTTCTTTGTGCGCTCTTCATCTGAACCGAAATCTAGATAAACACGAGTTTCTTTAAATTTCTTCTTTTGAATGTGATTACATAACACATGATAGTTGAAGATGTTGGCAGGGGATACACAACCTGCTTTTGAGAAATAATCATTATACTCACTGATCATAAACTCGGACATGATTCCACCCATGGATGAACCAGCGATACCTACGTGTTTACGGTCTGTATGAATGCGATAACGCTTTTGACAATATGGTAAGAGTGTTTCGATAAACCATTTACCAGTAATCTGTCCGCAGGATTGAATTTGAATTCCTGCAAAAGTCTTTTCTGCGGTGAATGGGCAGTATTCATCTAAGCGCTCATCACCGATATGATTACAATCCTGACCGATGATGACGATATCTAGTTTCTGCTTGTCTAAGTACTTTTTAATACCCCAGCACTTACCATAGGTAGCTGTTTTATTGTAGAAGAGGTTATGACCATCAAACATATATAAAACAGGATACTTCTTTTTGCTTGTATCATAACTATCTGGAAGATATACCCAAACTTTGCGAGGGCTTTGGTGTAAAGGTTCAATTGGTAGTGTGAATTTTTCTATTTTTCCCATAGTGATTTACCCATCCATTTGATTTTACTCTCGGTACCATTTTTGATACGCTCGATATTTGCACGATGACGATATACCACAAACAACCATAATACAAAGATTGAAAGTGTGATGGATAATGGATTTCCAATAAAGAAACTGATGAGAATACCAGAACCTAAACCAATCATGCTGGATAAGGAAACCATACGGCAAAGATAGAGACTTACCAAGAATACAAGTAGTGGTAAGAAGAATTGAAAGAAGTATTGGTGATTGATAAATGTAGCGATACCTAAGAAGAAACCAAAGGAAGTCGCAACTGCTTTACCACCCTTAAACTGTGCAAAGATAGGGAAGCAGTGTCCAATACAACAAGCAAGTCCTGCATAAATCATGGCATCCTTTGCGATGTAGCTAGCTAGTAACATTGAGAAGAATGCTTTGAGTGCATCTAGGACAATGACGATGATACCAACTTTCTTACCTAATACGCGACCTGCATTGGTACCACCAAGGTTACCTGAACCCTCGGTACGGATATCCTTATGGAAGAACACTTTTCCAATGACAAGTGACCATGGAATTGATCCAAATAAATAACTTAATATAATAACGCCAATGAAATTTAGCATAGGTTAAATCCTCCTGTTGATATATTACCACATCAGTATTTTAGATATAAAATCAAATTGATTTAAAACCCCTTTGTTGTGACAAAATCAAGTAAAATGAACGTGTAGATTGTCGTAGGACAAGGATATTAAAGTGACCTAATTATGATATAATACATAGGTTATTAGGAGTTTTTGCATGGCGAATAGATATGATGATAACAGTATACAAATTTTAGAAGGTTTAGAGGCAGTTAGAAAGCGTCCTGGTATGTATATCGGTTCTACCGATACAAGAGGATTGCACCATCTGATTTGGGAAATCGTTGATAATTCCATCGATGAAGCGTTAAACGGATATGGTAAGAAAATCCAAATTACATTAGAGGCAGATGGTAGTGTCACAGTTCAGGACGAAGGTCGTGGTATGCCTATTGGTCAACATGCCAGCGGTGTGAATACATTGCAGGTTATTTTTACTGTGCTCCATGCTGGTGGTAAGTTCTCTAGTGAAGGTGGTTATAAGACAGCGGGTGGTTTACATGGTGTAGGTGCCTCGGTTGTAAATGCATTAAGTGAATGGCTAACTGTAGAAGTTGCGCATGATGGTGAACTCGTCCGTATGGAATTTGCGGATGGTGGTAAGAAGATTGGTAAACTAGAACATTTAGGTAAGACCAATCGTACTGGTTCTACTGTACGTTTCAAACCAGATCCACGTATCTTCTCTACAACTGAATACAAGTATGATGTTGTGTGTGAAAGAGCTCGTGAAGAAGCTTTCTTGTTAAGTGGAATTGCGATGGTCGTTAGCGATAAGCGCAATAAGAAAAATGAAACAGAAACATATCTATACGAAGATGGATTGACAGCTTTCTTAGGATACTTACATGAAGATTGCAATGTCTTAATGAACCCTGTGAAGTTTAGTGGGGAAGCCAATGGTATCCAGGTGGAAGTTGCGTTCCAATATACTGATGATTATCAAGAGAATACTTACAGTTTCGTTAACCTTGTTCGTACAGGAGATGGTGGTACACACGAAGCTGGTTTTAAGGGTGCTTTTACCAAAGCAATCAATGACTATGCAAGAAAATATGGTCTATTAAAGGCGAAGGATAAAAACCTAGAAGGTGGAGATGTACGTGAGGGCCTTACAACAATTCTTTCCGTATCTGTCCCTGAAGAATTATTACAGTTTGAAGGACAGACAAAGAGTAAGCTTGGAACTCCACAAGCCAAGACTGCAGTAGAAGCAGTTGTCTCTGAGAAGTTATCCTTCTGGTTAGAAGAAAATCGCAATCAATCCGATACGTTAGTACGTAAGATGTTAAAGGCATCTCTTGCCCGTATCGCTGCTCGTAAAGCAAGAGATGAAATCCGTAAAGGAAAGCGTGTTGGTAAAGGTGAAAAGGTATTATCTGGTAAGCTAGCACCTGCACAGACAAAGGATGCTCGTGTGAAAGAGTTATTCTTAGTCGAAGGTGATTCTGCCGGAGGTTCCGCAAAACAAGGTAGAGATTCTCACTATCAAGCAATCTTGCCTCTACGTGGTAAGGTATTAAATACCGAGAAATGTACGCTTTCAGACATTGAAAAGAATGAAGAGTTAAATACATTAATTTACACATTAGGTGCAGGTGTTGGTCCTGACTTTGACTATAAGGAATCTAACTATGGCAAAGTTATCATTATGACCGATGCGGATGATGATGGATCGCATATTCAGATTTTATTATTAACATTCTTCTATCGTTACATGCGTCCACTGTTAGAGCAGGGGATGGTATATATCGCCTTACCTCCACTCTATAAAGTGACAAAAGGTAAGACGACAGAATATGTCTACAGCGATCAAGAACTTGATGCTTTACGTCGTAAACTTGGTAAAGTTGAAATTCAACGCTATAAGGGTTTAGGTGAAATGAACGCAACCCAGTTATGGGAGACAACAATGGACCCATCCCAACGAACACTCATCAAAGTGGGAATTAGTGATGGTGTAAAGGCAGAGCGTCGTGTAACTGTACTGATGGGAGATAAAGCAGAATTACGTCGTAAGTGGATTGAAGATAACGTTTCATTTACTTTGGAAGATACATTTAACTTGGAGGGCTAATGGTTAAGAAGAAGACAATTGTTGACAATACAAAATATAGACCAGAGCTACTCGAAGATATTATGGGTGCTGGCTTTGGTAGATATGCCAAATACATTATTCAAGAGCGTGCATTACCAGATGCCCGTGATGGTTTAAAGCCAGTACAGCGTAGAATTTTATATGCGATGTACCATGATGGAAATACATGGGACCATGCATACCGTAAGTCTGCTAAGACAGTCGGTCTTGTAATCGGTAACTATCACCCACATGGTGATACTTCTGTATACGATGCGATGGTACGTATGTCCCAAGATTGGAAAGTACGTTTACCATTAATTGATATGCATGGTAATAACGGTTCTATTGATGATGACCCAGCAGCTGCGATGCGTTATACCGAGGCTAGACTTGCTAAGGTTACGCAAGTTATGGAAGAAGACTTGGATAAGAATACCGTTGAGATGGCACCTAACTTTGACGATACAGAACATGAACCAACAGTACTTCCAGTACCGTTTCCTGTAATGCTAGTCAATGGTGCTACAGGTATTGCGGCAGGTTATGCGACAAACATGCCACCACATAACTTAAATGAAGTGGTGGATGTGACAATCTATCGTATTCAAAATCCAGAGAGTGCTTTGACAGACGTGATGGATATTTTAACTGGACCTGACTTTCCAACTGGCGGTATCGTACAAGGTGAAGCGGGTATCCGTGATGCCTTTACAACGGGTAAGGGTAGAATTGTTGTGCGTTCTAAGTGTGAAATCCATGAGGAGAAATCTTGCCAACAAATCATTATCACAGAGATTCCTTATGAAGTTGTCAAAGGACAGCTTGTTAAGAAGATGGATGAAATTCGTGTATCCAAAGATATTGATGGTATCTTAGATGTACGTGATGAATCTGACCGTGAAGGTTTACGTATTGTCGTTGATGTTCGTAAGGATATCGATGCCAATATGATCCTCAATTATTTCTATAAG
>JABZLU010000032.1:0-8214 GCA_015256605.1 Solobacterium sp. | reverse complement strand
GGTTTATACAGGACCAATCGATGCTTATTTTGACTATCGTTTGGGTACGTTGGAATATCGATCTGTTCGTTTTGAAAATGAACTTTTAGATATTCCGAATTTCCAGGGAAATGCGGCAGTAAACTATACGGATCGCGAAACACCATGGACACGTATTATTGAACATAAGTGGTTTACATTCGGGAAAGATGAAAATGGCAATGATTTATCTAAGACAGTCATCAGCCGTGAATATAGTTCTGAATGGAAACAGGAAGATGAACCGTACTATCCAGTTAATGATGAAAAGAATACTGCTTTATATGAGCAGTATAAGGAACTTGCCTCACATGAAACAAACATTCTTTTTGGCGGTCGTTTAGGTGAGTACAAGTACTATGATATGGATAAGGTTATTGCGTCTGCTTTAGAAAAGAGTAGGGAAATATAAAAGTCAGAGTAATCTGGCTTTTTGTGTTTTAGGGCAAAATAGCAGTGTTTTTAAACGAAAGAGAATACAATAAGACCAATAGAAATAAGAGGAATTAATGATGTCATATACAGGCTATGTAGGAACATACACATCTGAAAAGAGTGAAGGTATTTACGCATTCTCATATGAAAATCAAACGATAACAGATGTTCATTTATTTACGAAAGTACGTAATCCAAAGTATTTAGCGTGGATGAACGACTATATCGTGGCGGTATGTGATTTTGAAGAAGGATCTGGTGTTGCGGTATTTGATTTAAATGGCAACGAAATTGATCATATTGTTTTTGAAGCATTTACCTCATGCTATGTCGGTGCGAAAGATAACTTAATCTTCACAGCACACTTCCACAGTGGTGATGTAACGCTATTACGATTTGAAAATAACCATC
Organism: Solobacterium sp.; assembly: GCA_015256605.1. Lineage (GTDB taxonomy): Bacteria > Bacillota_I > Bacilli_A > Erysipelotrichales > Erysipelotrichaceae > Bulleidia. Next base: position 7,350 of record JABZLU010000032.1, on the reverse strand, counting down.
TTGAACTGGTTCAGAGAACACACATTAAGGATAAGGCTGGATGCCACCAGGTTATCCCATACAAGGATCAATATCTCGTACCATGTCTTTTTATGGACCAGATCAAGATATTGGATAAAGATTTTACGGTTGTGGATGAGATTTCATTTGAAGAAGGGGCAGGCCCTAGACACGCGGTATTCTCAGATGATGAGAAATACTTATATGTAGTAGGTGAATTAAGCAATCTTCTATATGTCGTAGACATGCATACAAAGAAGATTGTAAATACAGTAGAACTTTTAGAGAATGGTTTATCACATGTTAAAGATACCGCCGCAATACGTAAGAAGGGTGATTATTTATACGTATCAACACGTACACAAGATGTAATCACAGTATTACATGTATCTGGAAAAGATGTTAAGCGTATCCAAGAAACATCTTGTGCAGGTAAGCATCCACGTGACTTTGTGATTGTGGATGATGATATTATTGTCGCAAATCGCTTTTCGGATTCTCTAAGCGTATTACCGATTGAACATGCATACATACAGAGCGCAGTATCAACAGTAACAATTCCAGAAGGTGTTTCTATTATCATGAGGAGTAATGAAAATGAGTAATATTGGTGTAATTGGATTAGGTGTCATGGGGAAAAACATTGCCTTAAATATGTTGAACCATGGCTTTGAGGTAAGTGGATATAATCGTTCTTTCGAACGTACAAAATTATTGATTGATGAAAATATCCCTAGTTTTCACGGTTTTGAAAAGTTAGAAGATTTTGTGAATTCTCTTGAAAAACCACGGCGCATATTTTTAATGGTTCCAGCAGGAAAACCAGTCGATGATGTACTCGCACAACTTTCAGAGTTGTTAGAAGAGGGAGATATCATCATGGATGGCGGTAACTCTTTCTTTGAAGATACAAATCGTCGTCACAAGCAGATGGCTAGCCATGGATTAAAATATTTTGGCGTTGGTGTATCTGGTGGCGAAGAAGGAGCCTTAAAAGGTCCAAGTATCATGCCATCTGGAGATAAAGATGCCTACGCTTCGATAGGAAAGATATTAGAGGATATCGCAGCGAAGAAAGATGGTGAACCATGTTGTACATATATTGGACCAGAAGGTAGTGGTCACTATGTGAAGATGGTACACAATGGAATTGAATATGCGGATATGCAATTACTTGCGGAAACATATTTAATTCTTAAATACACAGCTGGGTATACAAACAATGAAATTGCGGATGTATTAGAGCAGTGGAACCAAGGCGATGTACAAAGCTATCTCGTTGATATTACAGTAACTGTATTGCGAGAAAAAGATTCTGTTACTGAACATGATCTTGTGGATGTTATCTTAGATGTAGCGGGAAATAAGGGAACAGGTCGTTGGACAAGTATAGAAGCACTACGCCAAGAGTTTAATGCGTCTTTATTAACAGCAGCGTATCAAGCACGTATCATGTCTAACCAACTTACTTTACGTGATGCATATCGCAAGGGAAATACACCGGATAAGAAAAACATTGATGTTGAAAAGGTACATCAAGCATATAAGTTAGCAAAGACAGTTGCTTTTGCGCAGGGATTTAATCTATATCGTGATGCGTCTAATAAGTATAGTTGGAATTTAAATCTCAAGCAGATTGCGGCTATCTTTAGAGCAGGATGTATTATTCAAGCAAAGTTATTACAGGATATCATGCATGCATATGATGATGGCGCAGATGATTTACTTCTTTATCCAGTATTTAAGAATGAAGTATTAGAAAATACACCAGCATTAAAAGAGATTGTTGTACAATCTATTGATTTACCTCTACCAGTGTTTACTGCAGCACTTACATACATCAACCAATTAACTAGTACATGTTTAGGTGCGAATATCATCCAAGGTCAACGTGATTTCTTTGGTGCACATACGTATCAAAGAGTTGACCGTGAAGGGTTTGAGCACCATCAGTGGGGCAGTCATGAATAAACTAACACTTACAATATTTGGCGGAACAGGTGACTTAACATATCGCAAGCTACTGCCTGCGATGTACAATCTGTATATTAAAAATCAGCTTCCTGAGGAGTTTTTAATCACGCCAATTGGAAGACGTGACTATACAGATGCGGATTATCAGGAAATCATTGAACCGTGGATTAGTGAGTTTGCGCAAGTAAAAGTAAAAACCGAGCAGTTACAAGCATTCTTTGAACACATTCATTATTTCCGCATGGATTTTACAGACCAATCCCAATATCAGTTATTAGATCAATACTACGAAGTACATCCATCTGAAAATCATGTTGTGTATTATGCGGTAGCGCCAGATTTCTTTGAAGGAATTACAGATGGTGTTTCTACAATGAAAAACATGCATGAGCCAAAGATTGTATTAGAAAAACCTTTTGGTGCAAGTTTAGAACTTGCGAAATTCCTAAGCAAGAAATTAGAGACGCTATTTGGTAGTGATCATATTTATCGAATTGACCACTATCTTGGAAAAGAAATGGTACGTAATATCCTAACGATTCGTGATGCGAATCTATTATTTAAGAATGTTTGGAATAAAGATAATATCGATCATGTTCAGATTTCAGCACTAGAAGAAGTCGGTGTTGAAACAAGAGGAAACTATTATGATCATGCAGGTGCTCTCAAGGATATGGTTCAAAACCATTTATTACAGATTATGAGTATTGTAGCAGTAGATGATCCAACAGGAAATATGAATGAGCAACAACTCACAGTACTAAAACAACTACGTCCAGTTAATGAACTAAAGATTCAGGATACTTTATTATTGGGTCAGTATGAAGGATATAGAGAAGAACTACATGTTGATCGTGCTTCTACAACTGAAACCTTTGCAGGGTTAAAACTGTTTATTGATAATGAACGTTGGCAGGGTGTTCCATTCTATATCCGTACGGGTAAGAAAATGGCTCGTCGAGAAATTGAAGTAAAGATTACATTCAAAAGACAGCGTGAAGATGTAGAACCAAATGTACTAGTAATCAAGATTCAACCAACAGAAGGTGTATATCTTGAATTTAATATCAAGACACCAGGTGAAGACAGTATTACAAAAGCACAGATGGACTTCTGCCAAAACTGTAATTTAATCTTTAAGTTAAATACGCCAGAAGCGTATGAGAGAATGTTACATGCGTGCATGATTGGTGATAACTCATGGTTTACAAAATGGGAAATGATTGAATATAGTTGGGAATATATCGATGCCTTAAAGCAGATGTATTCTGCCGCAAATCTACCAGTCTATCCATATCCACAAGGAAGTTATGGACCAAAAGAAGTAGATTTACTATAAAGAATATTGTATCAAAATCCCTGTTTACTTCATTGTGACTAGGGTTTTGCATGAAGTATATTATCTTGATTTCTTCAAAACCAGATGGTATTTTATATGTAAAGACATGGCCTGTACCCATTGGCGCGGGGTGTCTTTTTCTATTTATAACCAAAATAAAATGTCCTTCCTCATAATCAGAGGTTGGACATTTTACTTTATAGGTTGTTATGCCTTACAGGTCTTTGTATAAATTACTTAGATACTTGTTCGCCAGCAATTCTACCAAATACTGTAATATCTGCGATAGCGTCAGAACCTAAACGGTTTGTACCATGGATACCACCAGTAACTTCACCAGCAGCGTATAGACCAGAGATAGCCTTACCATCCTTGTCTAATACTTGAGCGTTCGTGTTGATTACAACACCACCCATTGTGTGGTGAACAGATGGTTGTGAAACCATGATGTAGTATGGACCTTCACCGAAGGCAACTAACTTACCACGCTTGTTGAATTCTAAGTCCTTACCATCAGCAGCGTATTGGTTGTAATCTGCGATAGTCTTCTTTAATGTTTCAGCATCAATACCGAAGAATGCGGCAGCTTCATCGATTGTATCAGCCTTCACTAAGTGCTTTTCCTTGATGAGTCTTTCGTACTCTTCAGGGTGAGCTTCCTTAACACCAGAAGCTTCCATAGATGCTTCATCCCAGAACATGTATGAAACGCCACCAGTCTGTTCTGTAACAGCCTTAGAAATAACGTCACGACGTTCTAGTTCTTCAACGAAACGCTTACCTTCCTTGTTAACAAGGATTGATCTACCAGCTAAACGTACGTCACCAACATATAATAATGTACCTGATGTGATGTCGCATGTTGGATATGTTTGGATATATGACATATCAACTGTAGCTGCACCAAGCTTTTCAGCCATTACGATACCGTCGCCAGTGCTTCCTGGGGAACATGTAGATAGAATCTTTTCATCCATTTCTGGATTGTATTCCTTACGCATTTCGATGTTAGATCCGAAACCACCAGTTGCTAGTACAACACCCTTAGAAGCTGTGAATGTAACATCACCATCTTTTGTTGTTGCCTTAACGCCAGTAACCTTCATATCTGCCTCTACTAATTCAGTAGCCTTTGTATTTGTTAATACTGTAATACCTAATTCATCAGCCTTAGCCTTTAACTTCTGGATGATTTCAACACCAGATTCGTTATGTGGTACTAAGGAACGCATTACGCTGTGTCCACCAAAGAACATCATCTTGTCTTCGAAGTCAACCTTGATGTCATCACGTAACCATTCAGCAGCGCTTAAAGCGTTATCAGCTAAAACTCTAACGAGTTCAGGATTGGCCTTATAGTCGCCACCCTTCATAACATCTTCATAGAACTTATCAGCACTATCTTCGATGCCTTCTTTTTGTTGTAACCAGTTACCAGGTGCTGCCATTTCACCACCAGATAAAGCTGTGTTACCACCGATAGCTGCCATCTTTTCTACAACAACAACGGATGCACCGTTTTCAGCTGCTGTAATTGCGGCAGTAAGACCAGCTCCGCCAGCGCCAACAACTACTACATCGTAGTCTGTCTTTACAGTCTCTTTTGTTTCTGCTGTAGAACCTGTTTTGTCAGATTTTGAGCAGCCGGCTAAGGATAAAGCCATTGTTAAAGCTAAAGCCGGAATCAATACTTTTTTCATATAAATCTTTTCCTCCTACAAATATCAATGATAGTTTTATCACAACTAAAAGTAAAGAGATATTATACCGCTTACATTTCTTTTATTGAAATTAAATATCAATTTACAAAATTTTCATGAAAGTATAGATGAAAGCATATTAAAAAACCCACGAAATTGTGGGTTTTGATAGTGCACCAGACAAGACTTGAACTTGCACGAGTTGCCTCATACGCCCCTCAAGCGTACGTGTCTGCCGATTCCACCACTGGTGCATCGCTCAAATATTATAGCAACCTCCACATCTATCGTCAATGAAAACATCTGTATTTTAGATGGGTTTGGGTTGTAATTTGCGGCCATAAAATATATAATTTATCCGCTTATGCTTAAAAGAAGGTGAAGAGAAGATGGACTATCAAAAGATTATTAACATTGCTGTCATTGCTCACGTTGATGCTGGAAAATCAACATTAGTAGACGCATTCCTCAAACAAAGTCATGTATTTAAAGATAACGAGAAGGTTGTAGACTGCATTATGGACTCCAACGATCTCGAGCGTGAAAGAGGAATTACTATTTATTCTAAGAACTGCTCTGTAATATACAAAGACTATAAGATTAATATCGTTGATACCCCAGGTCACGCAGACTTCTCTTCTGAAGTTGAGCGTATTATCAAAACGGTTGATACGGTTATCTTGTTAGTAGACTCTGCCGAAGGACCAATGCCACAGACACGTTTCGTGTTACAGAAGTCATTAGAAGCAGGACTACGTCCTATCCTATTAATTAATAAGATGGATAAACAGGATGCTCGTGCGAACGAAGTTATCGATGAAGTTTATGAATTATTCCTCGAACTAAACGCAACGGATGATCAGTTGGACTTCCCAATCTTATTTGGTAAGGCTAGAGAGGGTATTGTTCATTATGAACAGGATGGTACAAATGAAGATATCGTCCCACTATTTGAAACAATTATCCATCATACACAAGCGTATCCAAATTTGATTGATGAGCCAGTGCAGATGCAAATCAGTGCACTTGCATATGATGATTATATCGGACGTTTAGGAATTGGACGTGTTTATAAAGGTACATTAAAGGCTGCGACATCTTATACAGTATGTAACGCAGATGGTAATGCACACCAAGGTAAGACAAATCAGGTCTTTATCTACAAGGGATTGAGTCGTGTTCCAGTTGAAGAAATCCAGTGTGGTGAAATCTGTATGATTTCTGGTATTCCTGATATTAATATCGGTGATACAATTTGCCCTCAAGGTGCTCCAGATCCAATGCCAATGTTAAAGATTGAAGAACCAACACTATCCATGAACTTCATGGTAAATGATTCTCCATTTGCTGGACAAGTTGGTAAGTTTGTCACTTCACGTAATATTCGTGAACGCTTAGATAAAGAACTTGAAGTAAACGTTGGTTTAAAGGTTGAAGATACAGATTCTACAGATACATTCAAGGTATCTGGTCGTGGTGAATTACACTTAACAATCTTACTAGAGCAGATGCGTCGTGAAGGTTTTGAAATTGCAGTATCACGTCCTGAAGTTATTATGAAGAAGATTGATGGTGTTACATGTGAGCCTATTGAAGAAGTTGTCATCGATGTTCCTACAGAATATTCTGGTTCTGTGATTTCTGCCCTCAATGTACGTAAGGGTATCCTTTCTGACATGGAAGAAATTGGTACATACACACGTATTACTTATAAGTGTCCTACACGTGGATTGATTGGCTTTAGATCAGATTTCATTAATATGACACATGGTGAAGGTACTATGGTACAGCGCTTAGATGGTTATGAACCATTTAAGGGTGAAATTCCACAGCGTGAAAATGGTGCTCTCATTTCTACGGAAACAGGTAGTGCTATGACATATGCCATTTGGAACATTCAGGAACGTGGACAGTTATTCATCGGTGCACAGACACCTGTATATGAAGGTATGATTATTGGTGTGTCCGCTAAGAATATGGATATGGGTGTTAACCCAATCAAGAATAAGAAGATGACTGCCGTTCGTTCTACTGGTAACGATGAAGCCATGAAGCTTGTTCCACCACGTATCATGTCTTTAGAAGCTGCGATTGAATTTATCAATGATGATGAACTCGTAGAAATCACGCCAGAAGATATTCGTATTCGTAAGAAGTATCTAACAGAAATCGATCGTAGAAGACACGCTCGTGAAATCGGAAAGATTGAATCTGAAATGTAATTGGTTTATCCTGTTATCGAAAGATAGCAGGATTTTTTCTTTCAGAGGTCATGAAGATGAAAATAGAAGAATTATTAGAGGAATTGAAAAAAGATCCACGGAACAAAGAATATAC
>JABZLU010000031.1:0-8255 GCA_015256605.1 Solobacterium sp. | reverse complement strand
CCTCCTTAAATGCCTAGGTATCTTTTTAGATTAGGTAGATACTTTCTTGATACATAATCAGAAGAACCATTCTTTAACTTTAGTAATAATGTCCCACCAAAGCCTGTCTCTATACTTTTTATACAAGAAAGATTAATAACAGTTTGTTTCGATATTTGCATAAAGCCAGTCCCGATCTGCTCAAACATCTCATACAAACGTTTTCGGGAATAATACTTCTCATTTTCCGTATAGATAACAGTATCTCCACCCTCCACACGTATCATATATACCTCTTCCGATTTCAAGATTATCATCTTATTTTCGCGCTGTACTATCAGTGGTATATCTTTTTCATCGAGTACATCAATGACTCTTTGTACTTCATCCGTAATGACATCCGCATAAATTGTCACGTGTGGCGGGGAAAACTCTTTTGATAGTTCTACATTTACTTTCATCTTCGATTCTCCTTTCGTATCTTTTCTACTGTGATATTACCGCATGTATTTCATACTGTCTCGCCGTTTTCGCTAAGATGCATAATTTACAATGTAAAATACATATATTCACCATCTAAAGAGAATATGTAAAAAAAATCACACTTCTCATGAGGTGTGATTTAACAACTATATTTTGATAAACAGAAATAATAAATCTGATAATCAATCATACTTTTAATCAATAAATTCTTTGAATTCCTTTTTAAATTCCAATAAATCTTCTTCCGTAAGATGATGAATATAGTCATTAGCATCATCTGAATCCATATAGCCACTTAATATTTTATCAGGACAGTTATAACCAAGTTTTCTAGCAACACGTACTGCAAACTCATTAAACGCACTCCCTACAGCTGTAATTATGTTTTCATCTTCAACTACTGATTGTGGTACAAAATTCTCTTCTTCAACAAAATTAAACAATTCCATCATTTCAGCATATAACGAAGCAGTATATTTTTTATTTTTCAATAAACCTGCTTGTGCCAAGAATACTGGACCAGCACAAATCGCGCCAATAACAAAAGTATTATCATTTGCGAATGACTCTAAAAACTCTTTTATTTTTTTATTCCGTATAGGTTGCGTTAAATTACTGCATCCCGGAAGAATCAAGCAATCATAATCCTCTTTACAAAACTTATCACACGTTTTTACAGGCTGTACTAATATTCCTTCTTCACTCCTAACGGGAGATAGATCTGTATATATAACATCCGTAAAAGTATCAAAAGCCCACCGAAAGAAATACATCAAGTTTGTTACTTCTTGTAAGCTAAAATCAGGATAAACTAATAAAGCAATACGTTTTTTCATTAACTGTTCCTCCATAATTTAGGTAAATCAATTCTGATTCACAGTGTGTCAATATTCTCATATTCTATCATTTAATCAAGTTAAGTATTTGGCTTTTCGGAAGAAAAAACACTTTACCAGTTAGGTCTGTGTCATGACCTTAAAAAAATCACACCTCATAAGAAGTGTAATTTCTAGGCAAGTTAATTTATTTCATCCATCGTATACATTAATTCCTTATTCTTTTTATATAGCTCAATGTATATCTTATAATAGGGCTCATATTTTTTTGTGTTCTCTAAATTTGGATAATATACCTTACCTGTTGCGATCAACTTTTTTGCTTCCGCAAAATCCTTAATATGATTTACTCCTATCATTGCCATAAGTGCATCACCGTAACTTGCACCAATAGTTACAGATGGAGTCTGTAGTTTGATTCCTAAGACATCAGATAGCATTTGTATCCATTCTTTATTTTTCGTGCCACCACCCGTTACCATAATCTGATTAATAGGAATCTCTAACTCCTTAAATATTTCAAAATGATGTTTAATCGAATAGCATACAGATTCATACGCTGCTCTCATAATATGTTTACGAGTATGTGCTAGATTCAATCCAAAGATGATTCCTTTTGCATGTGCATCATTAATTGGTGTTCTCTCTCCAGCAAAATAAGGTAAAACAACCAACCCTTCACTGCCAATAGGAATATCTTTTAAATCTTGCATCATAGCTTGATATGCATTAATACCACTTTGTTCTTGTTCTTTAACTTTATCCGGATAGAAAGTATCTCTGACCCATTTTGTTAAAGCGCCTGATGTATTTGTTCCGGCAGATATATCATATGTATTTGGAACTATAAATTCTTCCCGCCATAGGCGATTATCATCATATAATTTATCCGTACATAAAATCATATACACAGTCGAACCCATTTGTACCAACATATCTCCAGGAGTCATAACACCACTACTAATTGCCTCTGCTCCAGAATCATCTCCACCAGTAATTACTGCTGTTCCTTCTGCAAATCCAGTATCCTTTGCAGCCTCTTTTGTAATGTATCCGGCTATATCTGTAGTCTTTTTCAGATTTGCAAGTTGACTTGTTAAGCATACTCCTTCCGTATATTGCTCATTAATTGAACCGTCACGTCTATACAACGGATTAAAACTTGCTAAACCCAAAAAGTTATCAATTGTATAATTTCCCGTCAATTTAAAAGTTATATAGGAGGAAGCCGTTAAAAACTTATGTGTTTTTCTATATACATCTGGCTCATTGTTTTTTATCCATAGGATTTTCGGAGCGATATCACTTGATCCTAACGGTCTACCAAAAAGCTCGATAATATTATCGTTTCCCCATTTTTCTGTTAATTCTTGACACTCAGCCATTGCACGCGCATCAATCCCATAGAGAATTGCTTTGCGCAATGGTTTTCCTTCAATATCTACAGGTAGGCAATCTGAACTCAGTGCACTAATTCCTATGCTCTTAATATCTGTAGGATCAACCTTAGATTGATTTATTAGTTTTTGAGCGATAATGCAAACGTCTCTATACCAAACTTTATCCGCATCATGCTCAAAATAATTTGGTTTTGGATTTTCAACGCCATGTGTTGTAGATGCCGATACAACTTCACATCCCTGTTCATCAATCAAAATACCCTTTGTCTCATTTGTTCCTACATCAATTCCAACAAAATATTTTGATGTCATAATCTTATTATCCCTTTCTGATTCGATGAACAACATCCATAAACTCTTTAACTCGATTTACATCTACCCTTAGATTATTTCCATTACAATCTTGTAATTTACCATCTAGCTTAAAATATGTTCCAACAACTGCAGCATCCGCATACTTTAATTTGGATTCTATTGTTTCAGGTCTACATCCTGTATTTGCTAACACGGCAACACCTGGACATGCATCCTTAACAGATTGAAGTAAAGTTTCATTAACATCTTGCCCTGCCGCACAAGCAGATATACATAGTCCATCTGCTCCTGTTTTGAATACAGTCGATTTTGCAATTTCAGTTAGTTCTCGTGTATCTAAATTCTTGTCAGATTCTGGATTAATAAAATAAAGCATCTTTAGATTAGCTAAATGTAGTTCTGTTTTTCTTCTTAAGAGTTTAGAAATGTCATTATTATAAAAGCCACCATCTCCAACATACACACCCGAGAACGTACCTCTACAAAAATTAGCATCTACAGCTCTGGCAAGTTCCAATGTCGCGGTTCCATCAGAAATTGCATCAACTCCGAAAGGAACTGTAATCTCTTTTTTTAGTTCTCCAATAATTCTTGCCATACATGCAACAGTAACAAAATCCATTTTTCTTTGATATGGAAAACTAAACTCATTTGATATTAATACTGCATCTACACCACCATCAATTAGTGATTTTAGGTCCATTCTTGCATGTTCAATAATTATATCTAGACTATCACTAGCAGTATATCTTGGATCTCCTGGCAATGCGTCTAGATGAAGCATTCCTATAATGACTTTATCTTTGTGCCATAAATCATTCATCCACATATTTATAGACCTTCTTTTAGGTTATCAATTGCTAGCTTTGCGTAAATACTAGGTTCATTTAGATATTTTGTAACTAACTCAATTGTTACTGTTTTATCATATCCACTCCGACTTAATTCTTGCATAAAATTCTTTAACGGCAAATTCCCGTAGCCCGGGCAGTAATGGTCTTCAGATTGTCCATCACTATCTACAATATGCATATGTACTAATTTGCCTCCTAATTTTTTATTAAATGCAATAATATTTTCTCCTTGTATATACGGTACAACAATATCATTCATACCAAAGAAATAAGGAGACTTAAAATGATTGCATAATTCCAATAGTTGGTTAGACGTAGTTGTTACATTTGATTCATAAATTGTTAATGGTTCATATACAATTTTTATACCAACTTTTTCTGCATACGCTATTATCTTCTCTAAACTATCGTATAAACGTTCTTTTATCATTTGTTCAGTAGCTTCAAAACCAGCATGTCCCGCAGAGATTAAGGTGTATTCTGCACCAATGGCCTTCGCAAAATCTAAAGATTTATATACATATCCCAAAGAATCATCACGCATGCTTTCATTTTCCCACATCAAATTAAATGGATATGCGTTTAATTCTGGTGTATATACAGTTACAGGCATGTTATATTTTTTTATTAATTCATTGATTCTGTTTGCACATATTTCAAGATCATAAGGATATGCATGTGGTCTTGCACCCCATAATTCAATATAGTCATATCCAAATCTCTGTGCATCTTGAAATGCCTTTTCAATATCAAATCTTTGATATCCGCATGTAAATAACCCAAATTTCATAAAATTCTCTCCTATCTTTCTTTATGAAAGCTGATGTTTCTCTGCCTATTAAAAATATGATATGAAACATAAATATTATCGGCTAAACCGATAATATTTATTGTTTATCTCAAAAATTATGTTAATAATCAAACTGACGATAATATCTTCTAATACTTAGAGGATGTCTTAAGAACTTTTCCATATATGCATCTATACGATTGTTAACTGCATGCATAACAAGATGAGAAATACTACTCCTATATTCTTGCTTAATTCCTCTCAATTCAAATTCTTTTGTATCAATAATAATGTAATTTGAATTTACTTGAGGTAAGAATCTTGCCACTCTTTCTGATAGTGGTCTTTGTTCATCTTCGCCAATGAATAAGGTAATTGGTGTATCCTTTACAATGATTTCTTGCATTCCGTGAAAAAATTCAGGAGAACTAATAGACTTTGTACGTATCCACATTTGCTCTTCCCAATAGCACATTGCATAGGAATATGTTGCACCATACTGATTACCTGCACCTATAAAATAGTGTGGTAAGTCTGGATGTTTATCCAAAAATTCCACTTTTTGTTTAGCATAGTGATATGCCCATGCATCTACTTGCTTTTCTACATTAACTAATACCTTTGCTAAATTCTCTTCCATGTTTTGGTTATAGTCTTCATATTCGGAAAACTCACCATTTTTAAACATAAAATAATTTGCTGTCATATAAAATTTTAACTGCTCATTTTTTGGATATAAAATTAGGTAATCTTGTTTATCCGGTTGCGTTAAAACTGTATTTGGGGTATCAATAAAACTAAATACCTTTCCACCAATTTCATGTACCTTATCTACAAGTTCAATCATTTCTAGTGTATTACCAGATACAGATGATAGAATTGCAATTGATTTGTTAGTAAACCGCTTGTTCCCCGTTGTTAAAAATTCTGCTGCGTTTTCTACATAGACAGGCAATTTACTCCTACCACGCATATATACTTCTACCTGCATTGCAGAAGCATATGTTCCTCCTATACCAATATAGAAAATATTATCAAATCCTTCATTCCAAATTTGATCAATAATTTTTTCAATATCTTTTCGTAGTGCTAAAGCACCATTTACACTTTTTAAATCTTCATCTTCATGAAAGTTACGGAGATTAGCACCTTCGTCTTCTTTCCATAAATCTGTTGTTATCATATCTAATCTCTCCCTTTCTCAATATAGTTTGAAGTGATCAATATCATATTTTTCAAAATATTGTAAAGCTTTCTGTATTGCGATATCCCATACAGGCCACTCATGATCACCAGCTAACTCTCGATAAGTGATATCTATCTTATTCTTCGCAAATCCATAGAACTTACGATTGCTATCAATCAGGAAATCCTCCGTTCCACAGAGTTGAATAATAGATGGGTAAACCTTGTTTGAATCATGGTCTAGATATTTGTAGATATCAAAATAATCTTTTTGATTAATTATTCTATCTATTTCCGTCGTATCCATCTCTTCGAATATCTTATTCTCAACCATGCAACGTAATTCTTCTAAATGAATCACAGGAGACAAAGCCGCAATTGATGTGTATTGACTTGGATAAGTCATACCAATCTTTAATGCCCCATAGCCACCCATACTTTCCCCTGCAATAAAAGTATTTTCTTTTTGTGTAGGTATCTTAAACCACTGCTTTAGATAATTAGGAAGTTCTTCAGCAATATATGTTGCGTATTGAATCCCATCTATATTTGTATAAAAACTTCTACCTACCTCAGGCAAAACGATGATATAGCCAAACTTCTTTGCATAATATTCTAATTTTGTAAAACGCAGCCACTCCTCAGCATTTCCAGATAAGCCATGTAAGAGATACAAAATTTTATATTGCCCATTGTTGATTGGTGTTACATCATTCGAATTATCAGGCATTAAAATATTGCAGTTTGTTGTCACCTTTAATGCAGTGGAATAAAATGTCATTCTGATAATTGCCATCTACCAAGCTCCAAAATATTTTATTGTTTCAGTAGCATTTTCAGCACCTGCATGCATACTTTCAATAATAGACTCACCACGTATGATTGCATTTAGGAAGCCTGCAATATAACTATCTCCTGCTCCCATCGTATCTACCACGTCATTACAATGAACAATGCCCATTTCATGATAATCTATCCCATCAAAGCACAGACTACCATTTTCTCCACGCATTGCTATAACGAGTTTAGGACCTCTATTATAGATTTCCTTCATCTGTTCTTTTAGCTGATCCATTGAACTTTCATCATTAGAGAAGAATACGTAATCACTATGTGGAATTGCAACTTTACATGCTTCATCATCTGGTCTTGTTGCACAATCAAAAGCTGTTAGAATGCCTTTACGGTGCAACTCCTCAAAGTAGCCTTCAACCTTCCCCCAGAGATCGCATATTACGATGTCATGTTTACATATGAATGAAATATCTTCTTCAGACAAATGATAGTCTGATAGAACCCCTTCATCATAGTCACCAAAAATTCGTTCTCCATTAATAAGTTCAACCTGTGTAACTGCTGTTTTTCCTTCTTTAAATTGCAAGTGACTTACATCAACACCTTTGCTTTTGATTGCATCGTACATTGCATGTCCAAATTCATCATTTCCTACGGGACCAATATATGATGCTTTTCCTCCTAATCGTACTGTATACACAGCCATATTAACGGGGCCACCGCCAGGAAAGGCGGTACCCCCATTCATATTTTGATAATAGTCAACGCAGTTACTTCCAATTGCTGCTAATTTCATATAGCAGCCTCATTTTTTCTTTGTTTGTTTTGATTTTCCCAGAAATAATAAACTGGCAATCCTGTTCCTACAGCTAAACCTGCGCAAATCAAACCAGGAATTGGAGCCCAGATGAATGTTGACCAAATGAGAGTGCCTGTCATAAACATTGCAATGATTGGCATTAATACTCCACCCGGCATGCGGTATACTGGTTTGTAATGTTCCTTTCTACGTAATACGAAGATTGTTCCAAATGTTAAGAAATTCTTTAATAGTGCAACCAATGTAAAGTAGCCTAATAAATCAGACAAATTTGTCGCAAAAATCAAGATAATAGCAACGATACACTGTACAACGATTGAGAATGCTGGTGTTTCATATTTTGGATGTACTTGTGCAAAATGCTTAAAGAATAAACCATCTTTCGCCATTGCATATTCAATTCTAGGTTGGAACATAACACAACTTGAAAGCGACCCAATTACAACGATAATAGCCATAATAGCCACAACGACACCTGCTGCGTTACCAATTAACGGAATCTTAGATGCTAGTAAAGCGATTGGTGCTTCTGAGGCAGCTAATTCCTCAACTGACAATAAACCAGAGGAAACTACTGTTAAGCTAACATATAATGCAAGTACGATTACAGCAGTTAAAATTAATCCCTTTGGTAAGTTCTTACCTGGATCCTTTATTTCACCTGACATATAACAAGCTGCACCCATACCATCATAAGACCATGTTGTTGCAGAAATTCCTGCTAATAGTGCTGCAAATCCAGTTGCTGCACCCTGTAATGGTTTTCCTGATAAGAATAAATTAGAGTTAATGTTAAAT
>JABZLU010000030.1:0-8258 GCA_015256605.1 Solobacterium sp. | reverse complement strand
ATTTGTGACATGCCCGTCACACATTAAAAGGCCTAACTCCTTGTCAGGCAAGGAATCAAGCCTTATCATGTCTGTAAATTACAGTGTCCAAGAAATTGGGTTCACTTCAGAAAGCTAATGCCTTTTATCTATATTGGATGATACTACCCCTATAACAAGAAAAGACCTCCGCATGGTCTTTTCTTGTTTTTATTTAATAAGGGGATAGAATTTCACTGATGCTTGCTAAGGGGAGCAATCATTCAGGGCAGATATCTTATCTGCACTTATATAGTACAAATTTATTGTCATTCAAATATGGCAAGATTTTGTAAAATTATGTGATGTACTATCCAAGAATTCTAGTAATACTAGCAGCCTTATTCTTTTGTAATAATGTTACGAGTGGAGAAATTGCACCACCTATAGCAGCTACACACTGGAATGCGAACATTACATAATAGTCTGCACTATCGATAATACCCTTTTCCATCATCTCAGGAAGAATACCAAACGCATCCATCATACGAACATTGGTATAGCCTTCTTGGTGGAAAATTCGTGTGACTGTTAGGGCAAAGTCAAACTTATTTGCAAAATATACACCAATCAACATTAATACGAAACAAATTACAATACCAATCTTACTTAACTTACCCGCACCCTTTTGGTATGCAGTTAGTGTCAAAAATCCCATCACAACGCCACCAAGTAGTGAGATATATCCTAATTGTCCAACAATGACAATAAGGATTGCGCCAACAATGACACCAGCTAAAGCAAGTGCTGTACCCAATGCATAGTTTTCAACTACAACAGGTGCTGTTGCCTGTTCTTCTGCATGTTCCATCAACATCTGATTCGCAACTTCTTCTGTATAGAAGTGAATCACACCACGATTGATAAATACTTTTGTCTCTGCAGGTTCTAATGTCTCCTCTGCACAGTTAGAATAACCATTCATATGGAACCAATTAATGATTTCAGGAATAGAAGAAATAACATTCTTCGCTTTTCCATTTGCAGTTAAAGCAGTTTTGAATGTGATAGTCACAACATTCCCATTTGCTTTTGCACTGCCAACCTTCTTCACTGCACTTACAAGTCCACATAGATTTAAATCATTTGGCTTACGATTGTCTTGGTCAACAAGACTGAACTTGGCGATAATCGTATATACATTTTGAAATGTTGTTAATGCATATGTATATCCCATTTCTGTAGCACTAGCTACACCTGCATCCTTATCGTATGCAATCCCTAATCCACTTACGACTCTTCCTAAAATAGTATAGTCTTTCATATTTCCTCCATATAAACAAAAAGATAGATTACTCTATCTTATTTCAACATAACTATTCTACTATCTCTAGCATAGCAGATGCAACAGTAGCCATATTTGCCACAAAAGACTTCTTTTCTTCAGCGCTTAAATGACCAAGTGCCTTTGTAAGAACCTTACCGATTCTTTCCACAATATGTTCTGTAACTTCTTTACCTGTTGTAGTTAGTACAGCATGTGCTCCATATCTGCTCTTACCGTTGCGATATTCAAAACGAATGAATTTTCCTTTTGCTAACTCGGCAAGAGATCTAGAGACAGCTGCCTTGTCCATCTTACTACATTCAACTAATTCTGTGTTTGTTAAGCCTTCAGGGTTAAAGCCTAAATATAATAGTAACATTGTTTCTGCACCCTTAAGCTTTGTTGATTTGATTTCTTCCGCCTTAATCGCTTGAATGCAATGACTGAATGCATTTGTTGCAATCACGAAATCACGGCCCTTTTTGTTCATTTTATCCTTTTTTCCCTTCTTAATTATCATTCGAATGAGTGGCATCTTACCACCGTCACTACATACAGACAATTTCTATTATAAGTATTATCAAAATAATTTACATAGTTTATTCAAAATAAATTTCATTAATTTATACATTTTTGAACATCTGTATGAAAAAAATTTCAAAAAGTGCATGCATGTTTATCGAAAAACATGCATGCACTTCATATAACCTGTATTATACGATCGTTTAAGCCTTGCCAGCTGCTTCTGTATAAGCACTGATAATCCAATCATGATTGATACGTGGAAAATCTGTTTCGTCAATCGCGAAGCGATCTTTATCTACTTTCATCTCTTCTTCAAGAACACTAACTGGTATTAGGAATGACATTCCCTTATCATCTGCTCGTACATTAATCTTCATCACATCGTTTTCGGTATGTTGATATTCAATACCAGTCACATCTTCTGTAGTTCCTTTTTTATTGTCGATATACTCAATAAAGCTATCGTATTTTGCAAGTTCTACCATGATGTCATCTACACCATCTTCAAAAATCTGTATTTTTTCGGCGAATTCTTGTACTGTAGCACAACGTCTTAACTTAAATCCTTGCTTTACAAGCGGCTGTGCCAACTGTTTCAAAGACTCTGCAGGCTCTTGTTGACTAAGCCAAATCAAGAATTTTCTTGATGGATCAGAATACACAAGTGGTGGTTGGATCATGAATGCATGTTGACAATGAGGACATGTATGTCTAAAAATATCCCCACTAATGCACGCTTCCTTGAGGTCTGGATCTTGTTCGGCGTTGATTGCTGTATAGATTGTTGTATCAAATTCCTTATGACAATAAGGACAAGTATATCTAATATCTTGGCTTTGGCTCATGTTATTCTCCTAACTCTTCATAGAGATTCCAGAAAAATCAATTCCTAATTTTCCTGTTTCATTTACGATCTTTTCTAACACTTCTGACTCCTCTTCACTGAGTGTTTCTCCACCGAATAAGATAATCAAATGTGCTTCATCATCAGTGTAATATGGAATTGCCCATACTTTATCTGTAAAGTGTAATCCAATTTCTTGACTAGGTTCTTCATCTACTTCACCTACAACAAACGGCCCATGGATTCCTGTTAAGCGTACTGTTATCTCGTGGATAATAGAACCATGCATGACACCTGCTAGTACAGTATCTGGATAGAATGGATCCCGTAATGCGTCTAATCTTTCATCTTTTCGCAAACGTCGTAAGTCTTCATCCTTCGTTTCTGTCTTTTCAATCCATGAGGCATTCTTCTTTACCATTTGCACCGTTTCATTAACAACTCTTACTTCGCGGTTAAATACTTGTTCCATTGTAAAGAAGCCAAGCATCTCAGGGTCATCCATTCCTCTAAGACATGTTTCCCACGAATTACCGATGGATAGCACATTAAACATCAACATTCCGTCTTCTGTACAGTACGCTGAACATACCGCATAACAATCATCCTGATGTACTTCAATCTTCTCTTTTAACAGTTCTGTTAAATCATCCGCTTCAATCGTAATATACTTCTGATACATCACTGTAAAATTTAGTTCTGCGACTTTCATCCATCAATCCTCCTTCCTGGTGAAAAATGACAGGTCTTAACGACCTGTCATTATTTTAACATTGATTTGTGATTAACGTCTTCTTCTACCTAAAATTCTTAGTAAGTATAGGAACATATTGACGAAGTCTAGATATAACTGTAATGCACCATAGATGGCAAGTTTATCTCTTTGATCTGTTCCATCAGCTGACATATAGTAGAACTGCTTGATACGTTGAATATCAAATGCTGTATAAATCATAAAGATGAATAGTCCAAGATATGCAATCAATAGATTATCACGTAATGCTGGAATAAAGATGGATACGACACTTGCGATGATTAACGCAAATAATCCTCCAAGTAAGATTCCTTGATACTTTGTTAAATCAACATTTGTAACATGACCAATCACTGCACAACTGATAAATAAGATTGCCGCAAATACAAATGCTTGGAATACAACGCCTACTCCATACGCAAGTGGAATAACCCCAAATGTAACACCACTTAGAGCTGCGTATGTTAAGAACAATGCATTACATGCGCCTTTTGATAAACGTGTAATTGCCGCATTGAGAGAAATTACTAATACAAACTGCGAAATCAATAAACCAATCTGGATGAAAAATGCAAAATCACTAAAGAATACGATACGTGCTAATGTTCCTCTTGTGATTAGAGAATGGTAGAAAAGATACGCAACTGCTGCTGTAATTGTTAAACCAATTCCCATGTGTGTAAATACTTTTGTTATATAAGCTTTGAGGCCAGTTTCCTCATTATAAGCTCCATAAACATTGTTTCTGTCAAATTCACTCATTGTTAAGTCCTCCTGACTATATTATTATATGACTATTTGACCTAAAGTCAAATTGTATGTTTTAAGATTCGTTTTAATTTTGATACCAATGTACCAAGTCATCTAACATTGCTTGACGTTGTATAGCGTTGTTATTTTCAAACCATTCTACTTCCATCTGATGATGGAACCACGTATACTGTCGCTTTGCGAATTGGCGAGAGTGTTTCTGAATCTCTTCTTTAACTTCTTCAAGGGATTTCTTTCCTTCGAAAAAGCCTTCCCATTCACGATAGCCAATTCCCTTCATACATGCATCTGTAAAGGATACACCTTGCTGTAATAAACTTTCTACTTCTTGTTGTAAACCTACTTGAAACATCTTTTCTACACGTGCATTAATGCGTGCATAGAGTTCTTCACGTGGCATTGTACAGCCGATAATACGTGCATTGTATAACATACGATGTTCTTGTTCAGCTATCATCTCACTCTGTACTTTTGGACTTCTTCTCGCAATGGTCAGACTTCGTAATAGACGCTGTCGATTATTTGGATGAATCTTCTCACTTTGTTTAGGATCTAATTCTACTAGTTGCTTGTATAGTTCTTCATTTGTATAGTTCTCTAGGTCCTTATCAATACCAGCACCACTTTCATCACTAAACTGATAATCATACAAGCATGCCTTTATATAGAGTCCAGTACCACCACAGATAATCATCGGTTTAACACTATGGTCTATTAAATCTCTCGCTTTTGCTTGAAAGTCCGCAACTGTATAGCTTTGTTTGGTCGTATAGATATCAATCAAATGATGTGGTACACCATCCATTTCTTGGATTGTCACCTTACCAGAGCCAATATCCAAGCCTTCATAAACCTGTATGGAATCTCCACTGATGATTTCTCCACTTAACTTCTTCGCAAGTTCAATCGCAAATTCACTCTTTCCTACTGCAGTAGGGCCAACAATGACAATTACTTTTTTCATCGTAAGAATTCCTTTACTAAGGTCTTTTCATCCAGTGTGATAAAGGTTGGTCTACCATGTGGACAATGATATGGATTTTCACATAGAGATAATTGACGCACAACTTCCTTCATTTCATCCATTGTTAAACTACGATTAAAGCGAATGGAATGATGACAAGCCATTGTCGCAATCTTCTTCTTTTCCATGCGTGCATATTTTATATCCCGATCATTTTTAAAGAGGTCAATCACATCATTCAAAAATTGTATTTCTTCAATATCCTGCATCCATACTGGTACACTATGTACAACCAATGTATCTTTCCCAAATGGTTCAAATACCACATGGATATCTTCCACTGCCGCATTAATTTCTTCAACCCGTCTTACAAGATCGTTACCTGCATGAATTGTAATTGGCACTAAACAGTCCATCATCACAGGATCTTGGTTTAGCTTTGCTTTATACTCTTCGTAATGCACACGCTCTTGTGCCGCATGTTGGTCGATGATGACTAGTCCCTTCTCTGTTGCGCAGAGAATGAATTTCTCATGGAGTTGACCGATGACTTCCATCGGTGGAAAGACTTGTTTCTGAGGCTTATATTCTGGATATTCCTGTTCAAACTGTGTTGAGACACGTTTGAGTTCAGCTTCTGTTTCCGCAATTTCTTGTTCTAAAGTGACTTCTTGCTTTTCCACCTTTACTTCTTGTGGTGTAGAAATAACTGGTTCAACGATGGATTGTCTACGCTGTTGTTCCTTACGATACTCTGCTTCTTGTATCAAACGATCAGTATCGAAAGAAATTGGTTGATAATATTCCTGTCTTGCTTCACGAACTTCCGCCGCAGGCGCAAGAACCGTGCCACGCAACATATTTGCGACATTGTTCTTTATGAGTGTTTCTAATTGAATTTCCTTTGATAAACGCACTTCCCATTTGGAAGGATGTACGTTCACATCTAAAAGATGAGGATCCATTGCTATATCTAGGACACAAATTGGATATCTACCCTTTACAATGAAGTCTTCGTAACCATCTTGTACTGCTTTATATAATTTATAGGTTCTTACCATTCTACCGTTTAGGAATAAATTCATTCCTGTACGGCTAGCACGTGTGATATTTGGCTTAATGAGATAACCCTTTACCGCATAATCAAAGTCACTAAAATCCACAGGAATCGCATTCTCTGCAGCCATTCTACCAAATACCTGATATACAACTTCTAAAAGGTTGCCCTGTCCGCTTGTGCGGAAGGATTCCCTATCATCACTACGTAAGATAAACGCAATCTCTGGATGGGATAACGCAAACTTCGAAACGACATCCTGAATAAGAGATGCTTCATACGCAGCGGAGCGCATATGCTTAAGACGTGCAGGTGTCTGATAGAATAACCCTTCTACTGAGATTTCTGTTCCCTGATTACATGGATATGGTGTAACACTCTCCATTTTGCCATATGCAACGACAACTCTTGTCGCATCCTTACCATCCGATGTGCTTAATACCATTCTAGATACAGAAGAAATCGATGGTAGTGCTTCACCTCTAAAGCCCAATGTATGAATGGACCATAAATCATTCTGTGATTGAATCTTTGACGTCGCATGACGACCAAAACAGAGTTGTGCATCCTGTGCATCCATACCACAACCATTATCAATGACACTCAAACGTTGAATTCCACCTTCAGTGATATTCACTTCAATACGAGTACTACCCGCATCGATTGCGTTCTCCACAAGTTCCTTAACGACACCCATTGGTCTTTCTACGACTTCACCAGCCGCTATCATATTCGCTGTTAATGTATCTAATTGTTTAATTTTTCCCATATTTTTTACCTGCGTATATTATACTATAATGATTTATGAAAGAGGTTATCATGCGTCTAAAAAATGAATTCCGTAAAGAAACTGTCATCCAGAAATCACGTTTTATCGCCTGTGCTACAGTCGCAAAGAGCGAAGAAGAAGCCAAAGCATACATCGACTACATCCGTGATGAATTTCGTGATGCGACGCATGTATGTACCGCATACATCGTCGGAGAAAACGATGCGTACCAAAAATCCAATGATAATCATGAACCCGCAGGTACTGCTGGCATCCCTATCCTTGAAGCGATTCGCAAGGCAGGATTATCTGATACAGTAGTCTGCGTCGTGCGTTACTTTGGTGGAATCAAACTTGGGGCTGGCGGATTAATTCGTGCATACGGAGGCACAACCACAGCAGTTTTACAAGATGCCTATAAAGTCATAGACGTGTCTGTCGCTACCTGGCATGTGAAATATCCATATGAATATATCGGTAGCGTAGAAAACTGGATACACAATCATACAAGCGATGCCAGCTTTGATTATGACGATTACGCACATGCATACTTTGCAAGTAACGAAGAGAATCTACAAGCCATCTTCTCAGATCTAACAAAAGGGTGTGCAGAAATAGAAAAAACAGGTTCCACTCTTTACGAAGAACCTGTCAATGAATAACTACTTCTTTACAAACATGATATTCATATCAACGTTTGTCGAAATACCATCTACTGTTCCAGCATCTGTATACTGCCAGATACTGAAATGATAATTAAAGTTTGGTACAGAGGAATAATCTGCTACCCAGAAATCATAATCATGTAAATAGTTTATATCAAATACTGTCTCAAATAATTGAGAACTGCTGTATACCATTGCTTGGTAGCCAGCATTTTTTATATGGTTCATAAATGTAACAGCTGCTTGTGTACGCTCTTCGGAAGTTGTATTTTCTACACGGTCTATCGCATTACTTACTTCTTCTAAGTCAAATACAATTGGAAGTTGTAATTTGTATTTCTTTACGCGTTCTAAGACAAAGTCTGCCTCAGCACGTGCTTCTTCTGCGGAAACCGCTTGGGAGAAGAAATAAACACCTACATCAATTCCATTCTCTATTGCGCCTTGGATATTCTCTTCAAAGTACGCATCATCCATGAGAGCTCCTGTTTCATATCCACGATATCCAACCTGAATCATCGCAAACTTCACACCACTGTTTTTAACAGCTGCCCAATCGATTGACTTTTGATGAGATGAAACATCAATACCAATTTCAGATGTATATGTATCATCCTCATAGGA
>JABZLU010000002.1:0-23264 GCA_015256605.1 Solobacterium sp. | reverse complement strand
TTCTAATGCCGCAAATCCAAGTGATACGAATACAGCGTATACAATACCATCAAAGCGATAATTGAATGCTTTGTCTTTCCATGTGAATCGATAGAGGAAGAAGAACTTTGCGCCTTCTTCGATGAGTCCAACAAAGATTGCGGTTAGGATACCGTAATTGACTTGTGTAGCAGTCACTACATTTTCTAAAAGATAGTAGACAACCTGTTCGGAAAGCATCTCTAATATGATTGCGACTGGTACAGAGAGTAGACCACCAATAATACACTTTAGTAATAAGAGTGGTGGTTCTTTTTCTTTATCATCATTGCGATAGATATAAATCATGAAGAAGATTGCAGGTAAAATCGCAATTGCAAGATAGAACAGTGTTTGTTCTAAGGTTAATTGTCCGTATTGATTTAACATTCGTTAGCACACACCTTTCTGATCAGTTTTTCCATGAACTAAATCATAGATCTGATTTTTTGAAATACCTGTCTGTTTAGCAACTTCTTTGATTGCGGCACTTGTAGACATTCCACTTTCAATAGAAGTATTTACCATATTCATGATTTGCCCCATATCGATATCTTTTTCATAGTCATCTTGATTGCCTTCAATCACCACAACCATTTCACCTTTTAACTCTGAAGCAATTGGTAGTATCTCGGAAATTGTACCACGGATGAACTCTTCATGTACCTTTGTTAATTCGCGGGCGATACAGATATGACGGTCTCCTAGCACATCTAGGCAGCTTTGTAGCATCTTTTCAATGCGATGTGGTGCTTCATACATAATGAGTGTCATTGGATAAGATTGGTATAGACGTAGTTTCTTAACACAATCATGTGTGGATGGTGGTAAAAAACCAATGAAGATAAATGGTTGTGCGATTAATCCTGACGCAACGAGTGCGTTCAAGAAAGCACTACAGCCTGAAATTGGCACAACATTATATCCAAGTGCTGTCACTTCACTGACAACTCGTTGACCTGGATCGTTGATTAATGGATATCCAGCATCAGAGATTAAGGCAATATTATTTCCTTGGGATAGTAAGTTAATAATGCCTTTTGTACTGGATGTTTCATTAAAGTTTTGATAGGCAATCAATCGTTTTGAAATACCAAAATGCTTTAGTAACTGTCCACTATTACGTGTGTCTTCACACGCAATTACATCGACGCTATTTAAGATATCGATAGCTCGTGGAGTCATCTCATTGAGATTGCCAATTGGTGTAGGTACTAAATACAGTGTTGGTTTTTCATTTTCGAAGGACTTTTGGCGGTTCATGCGTTATCGCCCTCATCTTTTTTCTTGCGTCCAAATGTACGTACAGTAACATTCTTGCGTTCAGCACTATTCTTTTCCACGTTTTGACGTGGTTGATTTTGCTTGTTGGAATGTGCTTTGTTTGGTTTCTTGTTGTTTGGACGGTTGTTTTGTGGTTTTGATGGTTCTACCTTTACCGTTGGTAAGTCAGTGGAAACATGTACTGCTTTGTCTTTATTCACTGGTGCAGCTACACCCTCATGAACCATCGTACGATGTACTGGTTTATCACTCTTCTGGCTGTTCTGTTGAACAAAGCCTTTACGTGGAATTGCTTTCTCGCGTAAATTATCCAAGGAAATAAAGAGTACTTGTTCGCGGTTTTCTAACTTAGCCTCTTGTTTCATGACATTCATGCTTGTAAGACGGTAAACCATGCCATCATATTCAACTTGAGATCCCATCTTAGGAAGTCCTGCTGTTAGTTCTTTATAATCATCTTCTTCATACTTTAAGCAGCACATTAACTTACCGCACATACCGGAGAGTTTCTCTACGTTAAGGGCAAGCTGTTGTGTCTTGGCCATATTGATAGAAATAACATCGAAGTGATTCTTGTATCGGCTGCAACATGTTTCCATACCACACATACCAATACCACCGACCATCTTTGCCTTATCACGTTCACCAATCTGACGTAACTCAATACGGCAGTGTAGACGTGTTCCTAACACCTTTAAAAGCTCACGGAAATCGACACGCTGATCAGCGAGATATACAAATAGAACCTTTGAGCGATCAAGTGTATACTGTGCACTCATCAAATTCATATCTAAATTCAAATGTAGAATTTCTTCGTTACAGATACGATACGCTTCACTTTCCGCAATGGCATTTTCAGTGTACATCTTTTGGTCTTTTTCTGTAGCGATACGAATAATTGGTTTTGTTGGCATATGTAGATTGTATCTATCGATTGATAGAGCATCCGCATCTACCTCACCCATTTCGATTCCTTGTGCTGTTTCTACAACAACCCAATTTCCTTTTTTGATATCTGCGTTATCGCAACCAAAAGAATACGGTTTTGTAGCATTCTTAAATCGCACAGCGACGGAATAGGCATATTTCACTGTCGGTTGTTCCTGTTCTTGGTGCATTGGACAACCGCATGAACCGTGTTCACATTCCATGTTCATGGTTGAATTCCTCCAATCTATAGAAGGTTTGATCCATTAATAGATTTAAATCAATAAACCGATTAATCTTATCTTTTTGTTCTTGTAAGATAATGATCAATTCTCCATATTCTTTCTGTTTGTTTATTTCTTGTTGTAGTAGTTCTTTGTACCAATGTGGTCCTTCAACATGCTTGCATATAACATCATGGGCAAATAATGACATGAGGTCAAAGAAGCCATTAAGTAATAAAATATTTTCTTTCTTTGCTTTTGCACTGTCTTTTTCGCTTAAACGATAGGAGATATCATAATCTACCAATAGTTCTTCGCGACTTCCTTCAAGATTGAAGTATTGTCTAAGCATCATCTTGCAGGTTTCAAAGATAGAACTGTCCGCATATTCCTTCATCTGATTAATATCTTTTACTAGATGGGAGATAAAGTAAGCATCCACATCTTGTACACCAACTTCTTTCGCTTTGGAAAGTAGATAGTCTTCTGATAATGGGGAGAAGGGGATTAACGTACAGCGTGAAACGATGGTTGGTAAGATACGATCGATGTTATCAGTTGTAAGAATGGCGACAACACCAGATGCTGGTTCTTCCAAAAACTTTAACATACTGTTCTGCGCAGAGATACTTGCGTTCTCTACGTTTTCTAAAATGTATACACGAGAGCCATTTCCATCTTCGAGTGCGGTCTTTGAGAATTTCTCTTGAATCGCATCTACATCATCTTTGGAGATTGCACTCTTGGAACCATCTAGTAGAACCATGTCCGCATACAAGCCTTCTTCTACGCGCCGACATGTATTACATTCTTCACAAGCGATGCCGTGGTGTTGCTCGCAAAAGATACTCTTTGCGAATAAAAGAGCAGCTTCATGTTTAAGGGTTCCATAGGGGCCGGATAAAAGATAAGCATTCGCAACTCTATGATTCATGCATGCATTTTCTAACGCATGATAAAACAGAGGTTGTTGTTGCTGTAACTCATCCTTGCGCATCTAATAATCCTTTCACAATTTCATAGGACTTTTGAATCACTGTATCGACATCAGCGGTCGCATCCACGATAATCATACGGTCAGCGTATTTCTTGATAACCTTTTGATAACCTTCATGAACACGCTCATGGAATTCGATACTTTCTTGATCAAGTCGATCTAATACTTCTCTTCCTTTACGGATACGCTTTAAACCTGTTTCCGCATCAATCTGTAGAAAGATTGTCTTATCCGGCATGTGGTTTTCAATCGCAAATTGGTTGATTTCATAAACTTCATCCATGCCGATTTCACGACCGCAGCCTTGATATGCTAGGGAACTATCCACAAAGCGGTCACTGATGACATGAATTCCTTGGGCAAGAACAGGTAAAACCTTATCTACAAGGTGCTGTCTTCTGCTTGCGGCATAAAGTAGTGCTTCTGTTCTAGCATCCATCTCTGTATTCTTAGGGTCTAAGATAACATGACGAATCTGTTCAGCAATATTGGAACCACCTGGTTCTCTTGTATAACGTACCTGATAACCATCTGCTTCTAGCATCTTTGTGACGGCAGTACTCACGGTAGTTTTCCCGCTTCCATCAGGTCCTTCAAATGTAATAAATAATCCAGTTTTCATAACCTTTATTATACCATTCTTCTATTGCCCTGCATATACGCCCAAGTGGAGAGATAAATGAAAAAGTCGCCAATAAAGCGACTATTGGTTACTTTCGGCGTAGTTTGAGTGCGATTTCTGTACCGTTTTTTGAGCTTTGTACGACATATACATCGCCACCGTGTTGGCGAGCAATCTCTTTTACAAGAGCGAGGCCAAGACCAGCACCACCCATATCACGGCTACGTGATTTATCAACTCTAAAGAAGGGCTCAAAGATATGTTGCCAATCTTCTTGTTGGATTCCCGGCCCATTATCACTAACATTAACCGTCGCAAATTCATTCTCTTCCTTGATGGATACAGTTACATTTCCACCTGCATGGTTATACTTAATGGCGTTTTCCACAAGGTTATAGATAGCACGGTAGATAAGGGTATCATTACCGATGATTTCAGCGGTTCCTGGATTTTGGGTGATAGTAATTTCTTTCTTATCTGCGACTGCTGTTAAATCACAAATGACTTCTTCGGCCATATCGGCTAATGAGATATGGTCTTGTTTTTGGGCGGATTGTAGGTCTGTCATCTCGAGAAGAATATCAATGACATGTGATAGACGTGATGTCTGCATACGAATCATATGAACAGTTTCTTGATATTCCGTTGCACTAGGATTGTTGTTTTTCTCAAATACTTCAAGCTTTGTGCGCATTACTGCAAGCGGTGTACGCAATTCATGTGCAGCGTTTGCGGAGAATTGCCGCTGCATAGCGAAGGTATTACTAAGACGTTCTAACATCTCATTGAATGCATTTGTCAGTTGTTCAATTTCAATGGAACTTTGATCACTTACAACTAGATGTTTTAAGTTTTTCGCTTGGATGTCTTCAATCTGTTCACCAAGATTTTGTAGAGGCTTTAATGCATAACCGATGAAGAAGTACATCATAGAGCTACTTGCGACAGTGATGATGATTGTAATGAGTAAACTGCTTTTCCAGAAGTCTGATTGGATTCCCTTTGCCATATCAGAAATGACATCTTTAGTGGAGATTTGTAGTTGTACAACTTCTCCGGTTGTATCTGTTGCAGGACTAGTTGGTAATATCGCAACTGCGGAATCTTCAATCTTACTCATCGAGGAGATTGCGGATTTACTGATTGCATAACTAATCGCAAGACAGGATAGGATGACGATAATTGCGGTAATGACGGTGAGTTTCCACTGTAGAGAACGACGTTTATTCATCCTGTTGTCCTCCGATGACATATCCTTGGCCTATGCGATTTGTGATAGGGTCATAGCCAAGTGCAGCTCGTAATTTCTTACGCAAAGCGGAGATGTGCACACGAATAGAATTACTAAAGCTATCAACACTACTATCCCAAACATGTTGGATGAGTTCCTCTTGTGGGACTGGACGTTCTTGATGTAGTAATAAGTACTCCAATACTCCTAACTCTTTACGTGTTAATGGAAGCTTTTCACCTTTAGCCATAACTATTCGACTCTTTGTGTCTAATGAAAGTTCTCCACAGGAGAGAATGACATTATTTTGTACGGTGCGTCTTCTTGTTAGACTACGAACGCGTGCTTCTAACTCCTCAAAGTGGAATGGCTTGCATAGGTAGTCATTGGCACCGCTATCGAGACCATCAATCTTATCCTGTAAATGTCCACGTGCAGATAGAATTAATACGGCTGTTTCTGAATCTTCTTTACGAAGATTACGGAGTACTTCCATTCCATCCATGATAGGTAAGTTTAAATCTAGGATGATCAAGTCATAACTTTCATCCATTGCCATATTCCAAGCTGTACCACCATCAAAACATGTGTCTACTTCATATCCATCAAGACGTAAACCCTTTGCGATTGTTTCACAAAGGGCGATTTCATCTTCAACCACTAATATTCTCATATGCAAAATGTTCCTTTCATACTATTGCGAAATTGTCAGAAACTGAGTATATCTGTACCAAGTATAGCACATACAGAAGAAAACAAGACAAGCCGTTCATATGCTAAAATACCCATTTATGTAAGGCATGATTTTGGATAAAAATTGAAAAAACACATTGTTAAATTTCTTAACACAAATTTTATATCTGCTTTGTTATATTTTTCACGTCAGATAGAAATTGAGTGTAAAGGAGGACAATGCAATGGATTTTATAAACAAATATCCTACACAATTTAGAATTGCTACACAGGCATTTCTAATAGTACTAGCAATTGTATTTATTTGTGTTGGGGCTTCTCGTGGAGAAGTTGAAAGTGTATTCGGCAAAGCAATTCGTCTTTGTTTGGAGTGTGTAGGAATTGGATAGTTATGACATCAGCTAAATCAAGAGCGTTTCTAAAATTCCTAAAGAGACGAAATACAATTCAGATGTTTGCGACATTTTTGACAAACATGCATATACCAAACTTTTTCAAAGGTGTTCTCTATAATGGAAAAATCAAACAGGTATGTGTGCCAGGTTTAAATTGTTATTCATGCCCAGCTGCTACAGGAGCGTGCCCAGTCGGCTCCTTCCAAGCAGTGGTCGGTTCATCCAAATATAACTTCTCCTATTACATCAGCGGAATTCTAATATTCTTTGGTGTGATGATTGGAAGATTGATATGCGGATTCATGTGCCCATTTGGTTGGTATCAAGACTTATTACATAAAATTCCAACAAAGAAGTTTAGTACAAAGAAATTAAGATTCTTAACGTATACAAAGTTTATTATTCTCGCTGTAGCAGTTATATTACTTCCAATCATTATGACAAATAAAGCAGGTATCGCATTACCATACTTCTGCAAATACATTTGTCCACAAGGTATCTTGGAAGGTGGTATTCCACTCTCTATCGTAGATAAAAATATTCGTGCAACATTAGGTACATTATTTACCTGGAAGTTTACAATTCTGATTACGATTACAACATTATCAATATTTGTATATCGTCCATTCTGCAAATGGATTTGTCCACTTGGAGCATTCTATGCATTATTCAACAAGATTGCGATCTTCAACTACAACGTAGATAAAAACAAGTGTGTATCCTGTGGTAAGTGTGCAAGAGTTTGTAAGATGGATGTCGATATTACAAAGAATACTGGTGACTTGGAATGTATCCGTTGTGGAGAATGCATTACTGCATGTCCAACCAAAGCTATCAGTACTTACTTAGCGATTAAGAAAAAGAGTGAAGCTAAGAATCCAAAAGTAGTAAACAAAAAATTACAAAAAGCATAAAAACAGAAAGAGGAAAAAGAAAATGAATGTATTCAAAAGATTTACCCTGGTTGGTGTAGCAGCTGTTATGGCAGTTACATTAGCGGCATGCAACAACAAGAAAGAAGACAAAGCAACGACAACAACATCTACAACAACTGAAACAGATAACGTAGAAGCATTCCCTAAGTTTAAAGGTAAGGACTTTGATGGTAAGGATGTAGATGAATCCTTATTCAGCAAGAATGAAGTAACACTTGTAAACTTCTGGTTCAATGGATGTGCAGCATGTGTAAATGAAATGCCAGCACTTGAAAAGTTTAATAAGAAGTTAAAGGAACATGGTGCAGAAATCGTTGGTGTTAACGTAGAAGCAACAGATGAAGCAACACTAAAGGATGCAAAGGATATCTTATCTAAGCAAGGTGCTACATATAGAAATATCGTTATCAATGGTGGCGATGATGCGAAGGCTTACTTGGCTAAAATCTTCAGTTTCCCAACAACAGTAATGGTTGATAAGAACGGCAATATCGTTGGTGATCCTCTCGTTGGTAACTTAGAAGATGAAAAGAAACAAGAAGAAATCATCAAGATGATTGAAGAAGTAAAGTCTGGTAGTGCTGTTACAACAACAGTTACACAAGGACAGGCTGCAGGGGCAAATGATGAGTTAACAGATCTTTACGCAAAGGAAAGCGAAGTATTCGGCAAGCATCAAGACCTATGGAATAAGGTATTTGCAACAATGTCAAAAGATCAGATTGAACAGACACAGAATCTGCCTTATGACGAAGTATTAAAGTCACAAGTAGAAGCAAACAAGGCT
This sequence comes from Solobacterium sp., assembly GCA_015256605.1. Classification (GTDB taxonomy): domain Bacteria; phylum Bacillota_I; class Bacilli_A; order Erysipelotrichales; family Erysipelotrichaceae; genus Bulleidia. The sequence continues at coordinate 15,151 of JABZLU010000002.1, read as the reverse complement.
TCCTTCTCCGAAGAAGAATTAAAGACTCTCGAAGAAGATATCAAGACGATTTCTGAAATTGAAAAACAAATCGCAGAAGCAAGCGCAAAAGCTAGCAAATAACATTAACAACATATTGTGGTTTTCCCTTCTTTTCCCTGGGCTTATGTCCCAGGGTTTTATTATGGGGGTAGTGCTATAATGTAATTACAGATAAAATCATAGGACTTTACGGATTTGTCAATAAATGAAGAATCATTTGGAGGTGACTATGAAAAAGACGATTCCGATAATACTAATTACATTATTTTCGTGTTCGCTAGCAGGTTGTTCTACTCGAAGACAAGTAAGTCAAGAAGTAACTTCGAGTAATGAAGTAACACAAGTTGAAGAAGAATCTGGATATGCATACAAATTGTCCGACTTACATGAAATTAATCAGAATGATTTAGTATCTTCTGATACATCACAGTTTTATGATATGGAATGCAATCCGATTAATCCGAGTGAGTTATCATTAAAACTTTATGTAAATTATTTTATTGATGATCAACAAATTTCTCTTAACGAAGTAATACTATCTCCTATTCAGATTAGTGCAAATTATAAAGTTTTAAAAGATCAATACGTTAAATTTGCAAATATTGCAAGTTATTCAAGTGTTGAAAATGACAACATACAGATGAAAAATATATTGCAACGTATTATTGGTTTTAATACGATACTTCCAATATCACATAACTTAAGCCAAATACAATTTATTCCATCTTCAGATATTGTTATTACAATCTATTTCTATCCAATTTGTTATAGGGTAGAAACCTTCAGTAGTAAAATGGGAACTCCATCAGATACCTTCTATACATTAAAAGGTGGACATCAAGTGAATGGATTATTCTGTGATGGGATTTATGAAGTACGTACGGAAGAAGACATTCAATAGAGACATATTTTCATATGCACATTTTAAATGTAAAAAAGTAAGTATTTCCTGTTTGGGAGATACTTACTTTTTGTTTGATGTTCAGCCGATTATTTTTTCTTCCTTGTGTACTCCTTTCCACTTTCTTAGACAAAGAAAAACAGTAAATCTTTTCTAATTTACTGTTTTATGTTAGCTAATATCGAATTGTTAGTTTAGCAAGTTAAGAATATCCTACTTGCAATACTCTTTTATTTTATTTGCATATTCAGTCAAAAGATTCTTTGAATAAATTTTTTCGTTTTTTGAATTTCTGACTTCCTTCCAAAGAATAGAAGCTACTTTTAATTTATTCGAGTAGTTGCAACTATTTTCGTCTGCACAGAAATCCTTTATGAATTGATTCCATTGACATACCGAATTATCGTACTTGGCATAATCTGATTTTCCATAATAAACTTTTAGCATATCTTGAATTGTAAAACTCAAATCATTTTCCTTTTTTACTTTTCTCCAAGCTGTTGCCATATCAGCAGTAAATTTAAATGGTGTGATACCTGTTAAAACAGAGAAATATTCTCTGAACCTTGCATTAAAAGAAAAGCCACATTTAAGTAACGGTGTATCAGCAGTAATATTTTCAACTTTCTTCTTTTCCTTTTTTATTGATGATATTTTAATTAAATTCCCTTTAAAATACTGTTCAATAATGTGGTTGAGTTCTTGTTTTGTACCTCTATGTTCTAATCCAATAGATTTACATATTTGTGAAAGTTCTTCACGATACCAATAGTATTTATTAAACGCGTCAAATGATGTTATTTTATCAAACTCAGGTCTATTTTCTATCAACATTTTATCCCCTTAAACCTAATTTACTTTTCATATCTAAACAAATTACAATTTTTGGTTTCTATTATCAAAAATACCAATAACCAAATTACTAATATTAGATGCGTTATACAAAATTATAGTTTCAATAAAATTCCAATAACTGCAGCTACGAGAATAAATAGTATTGGATGTGTCTTTGGTTTGAAGTGATATACTGCTAGCATGCATGCAAAGATGATAATGGGCTTCCATTTGAATAAGCTTAGAACAGATTTTGTTGTTTGGAATGCAGTGATATCGAATAGTGCTAGTAAATAGATGCCAATGACTGCAGATGTAATCAAACCTACTACTGCCGGTCTTAGACCCATAAATGCATTTTGCACAATTACAGAGTCTTCAAATTTTTGGAGTGCTGTTGCGATTAATATAATTGATAGAAATGCTGGTGCTGTAACAGAGAGTGTTGCGGCAATACCTCCAACGAAACCATAGATGTGATTTCCTACATAGGTTGCCATGTTGACACCCATTGGTCCTGGTGTTGATTCGCTGATAGCGACCATGGTTGTTAAGTCTGTTAGACTAAACCATCCATACTTTAATGACATCTCTTGTAAGAAGGGGATCGTTGCCAGTCCTCCACCGATGGAGAATAATCCTGTTTTAAAAAATTCCCAGCATAACAATAAAAAATTTGCCATGATGAATACCTCATTGGTATCTTATCACGACAAATTTTGTTATAAAACATTATTCTGCAGAATCTTCCGCGCAAGTTTTAACGCCCCAGATAAAGTAAATCATGTGGCCTAGCCATACGACCCCAAGGATTGCACATGGAATATACAATGCTTTGCGTATCATCATGATAAAGCCAAATGCCATAAATGCAGTAACAGTGCACATCACACGAATTTTTGCGGCTTTTGTCATGCCTTTACCATTCAGATGACTCTCTAGGTTATTTTTATATATTTTTGTATTGATGAACCAGTTGTGAAGTTTTTCGGAACTCTTACTAAAACTGAATGCTGCGAGTAGTAAGAATGGGAAGGAAGGTAGTAATGGAATGAATGCTCCTACTGCACCAACCCCAAGGCTAACGCAACCTAGCACAATCCAAAATATCTTTTTTGAATTCATTTCTGTTTCTCCAGTTTTCTTTTTTCTTTAATGCTTTCAATGAGATGGCGAATTGTTGCGAGTGGATAATACAACAACATTCTTGGTCCACTAAAGCACATCACAGTTTTAATTCTTTCTCTCATTTCTGGTTTATAGCAGTGTACATGGCAGTTTGCACAGAAGGTTTTTGTTTCCATGAAGGGGCAATGACTGCTACGAAAGGTAGCGTAATCAAGCAATTCCTGACATTCAGGACAAAGGCCGTCTTTAGTGCCGTGCTTCTTTCTACAATAGACTTCAATCATCTTTGTGACGATTGAGATTTCACGTTGGCGTTTTTCTTCAATTTTGTTCATGCATGACACCTTCTGATGCACGATAGATACGATCAGCGATTGCCATTGTTGATTCACGATGGGATACCAAGATGATGCATTTATCGTGTTTTTGTTCCTTTAAGGATTTGAGAATAATTCCTTCATTGATACTATCAACGTTACTGGTAGGTTCATCTAATAGGATTAACTTACTGCCACGTAGGAATGCACGTGCTAGACCGATACGTTGTTTTTCACCTGCGGATAGATTATCTCCAAGTGTTCCAACTTTGCTTTGGTAGCCATCTGGTAGCGTCATGATAAAGTCATGGACAGATGCCATACGGCATGCATCTTGAATTTCCTCTAACGTAGCTTCTGGTTTAGCGATACGAAGGTTTTCTTCAACCGTATCATCAAAGAGATATGTTGTTTGGCTTACCATTGTGGCATTCGATAATAAACTATCTGTATTAATATCGTTAATATCGATGCCGTTATAGAGGATATCTCCTGTTTCTTTTTGCCAGAATCGAAGTAATAGTTTTAAGAATGTTGATTTACCACAGCCAGACTCACCGACGATACCAACAATCTCACCAGTCTTTGCATGTATAGAGATATCTTTTAGTACCTGTATTTGTCCATCATATGAGAAAGATAGGTGATTTACTTCTAAGTTTTCGAATGTAAAATCTTTAGCTTCTGTTATTGGTGTTACTGCTGGTTTTTCTGATAGTAAGTTCAGTACACGGTCACCAGATGCAAATGTCTGTGTTAAGTTGCCTGGTAGTGCAGAGATAGCGATAACTGGACCAAAAGATCCAAATACTGCTGTTACACCGATTAACATCTTACCGATTGTTAAACTGTTATTTGCGACTAAGATAATACCTACGATTAATGTAAGGATGATAAAGATAGAAACGCTCAGTTCTGTTTCTGCAGTTGCTTTTGCTGTATCGTACTTCATCTTCTTTGTTTCAAGAAGCAGTGAATCAGAACGTTTGTTTACTTCATCTTTACGCTGATCTTGTGCGTGCATAAGTACGATATCTTTAATACCCTTAATACTATCTAAGAAGTAAGCGTTAAAGGATGAAAATTCAGCACGGTAACGTACACCAGATTCTTTTAATCTACCGGAAGAAATCATTGGGACAATCAAACCGATTGTTAGATAGCCAAGTAATGCGATAAGCGCAAGATACCAGTTTACTGTAAATCCAACAAACAAAGTAACGCAGGTTGATACGATTACCGCAATACAGATTGGAGAGATCGTATGCGCGTAAAATACTTCTAATGTTTCAATATCGGCTGTAATCATGGAGATGATTGCGCCTTTTTGTTTACTTTCAAGCTTTGCTGGGCAAAGAATACGCAATGCGCGGAAAATCTTGTCACGTAATACTGCTAGAAGTTTAAATGCGATGTAGTGGTTGCTGTATTGTTCGAGGTAACGTAAGAAACCACGTAATACACCAAAGCCAATTGTTAGGGCAATGATAGCACCATAGGATAGAGGGATTGCTTCACCAAGTGATTTGGCAATGCCAACGGCACCCATGAGCGTTACACCCATCGCAACGATGAAACCTACAGAACCGTTAATAACAGCAAGAATCATGATATATGCTAGTGAGCCTAGTAAGGTAATAAGACTTGCAATGATCTTAGCGCCACTACGGCGGATATATTTTTCGTTTGTCATGCGATCACCTCCGTATAGCCTTCTTCTAAGTTCTTTTGCGTTGTATATAGTTTTGCATAACCTTCATGCAAGTTCATCAGTTCTGTGTGAGTGCCATGTTCTTTTACTTCTCCATCTTCGATGTAATAGATGATATCAGCCGCAATGACATTTGCTAGACGATGTGAAATGACAATCACGGATTTTTCTTTGGAGAGTTCCTTAATGTTATTCATGATGATAGCTTCGCTTTCAATATCAATATTACTTGTAGCTTCATCGAAGATGTAGATATCTTTGTTTGCGACTAGATTGATTGCAAGTGCTAGTCGTTGTTTCTGGCCACCAGAGATGTTTGCGGCGTCTTCTGTAATCACTTTATCTAGACCGCCGTTATCAATAATAAAATCATAGAGATTTACTTTCTTGAGTGCGTTATAGATTTCTTCGTCTGTAACGTTAGCTTTCGCTAGCATAAAGTTTTGGCGGATTGTTTCATTAAAGATATAGGTGTTATAACTTACAACTGATATATGAGAATAGTATGCACCTCTACTTAATGTCTCAAGTAATTTATTTCCAACAAGGATAGAACCTTTTTGAGGATGATATGCACCTAACAGTAAATTTACAACTGTAGACTTTCCTGAACCGGATTCACCGACAATTGCATGCATACCAGTTGAGCTAAAGTTCATGGATGCATGTTTTAATACATTACGTTTTCCATCATAAGAGAAGGTGACATCTTTCACTGTAATTTCTGTATTATCTACTGTTTCATTACCCCATACTGGATCTGGCTGAGTAAGAAGGGATAAAATCTTATTACCAGCACTTGCACCATTCATCGCAATATGGAAGGCTGAGCCAAACGCACGTAGTGGTAAGAAGAAGTCTACAGCCACAAGAATTAAGAATAGTGCTGCGTAAGCAGAAAGACTTCCGTTTACAACAGCATGTATCGTTAGCGCAATACCAAGACCAGCACCACCATACGCAACCATATCCATGATTGTTGTACTAGCTAGCTGCATGACTAATACCTTCATTGTAATCTTGCGGAATTCTTCGCTTGTTTCGTTCATTTTGATATTTTGTGCAGCGTCTGCTTGGAAGATCTTTAGTTCTTTTAGTCCTTGCACACTATCTAGGAAACTATCTCCCATGGATGTGTATTTACCCCAGTACTTCGCAAAGATTTTCTTTGCGTAACGGGATACCGCAATAATGGACATTGGAATGAGTGGAACGCATGCAAGTAATACAAGTGCAACAGCCCAATTGATACGTACAGTGACGATAAACAAAATGATAGGAGCAATCATCGCATAAAAGAATTGTGGAATATATGCGGAATAATATAGGTCTAACTGTTCAACACCTTCCATGGATAATTGTGTTAAACCGGCCATACTCATATTGTCGGTTGTACGAACACCAAGTTTGATAATCTTGTCATAGATTTTCTGACGCAAATCCTTCTTCACATTTCTTCCTAATGTATCCTTCAAGTCACCAATACTACGAGAAGTTACATAACGGATTGCCATCGCAATAATTACAATCACCGCCGGTAGAATGAACCCTTGTGCATTACTACCAGAGGATGCGTATTCTGCAGCATATTGAATGGCATAACAGATGGATGTAGTGATTGCAAGGTTAGCAAATAAACCTACAATCATAAGACCAACTGCATAGAATATATATTTTTTATTATGCCCTAGAAGGGCTAAAAGTTTTTTATCTATCATGTTTCGAATTCCTTTCGCATAGACTATTTTACACGATAAGTTAGTTATATATAACCAAAAGGCTATAAAAAACAACAATCTTTGAGATTGTTGTGAAATAGAACAGATTACTTGGGGTGAAACTTATTTTTGTATGTATAGAATACATAGCCAAAGATGGCAGCCAGTATTACTAGTAGTACTGTTGGGATGTTTGTGAAATACGCTAGCAAGAATGCCACTAGACAGATAAGTAGACTTGGAATATCCACAATACTTGTTTTAAATAGGTTTTTGACTGCACCAAACATCAACACACATACAGCAATCTGTATTCCAGCGAGTGCGTGTTTTACAACTTCTAATGAAGAAAAGTTGGATAAAAAGGTTGCGATGATACTAATGATAATAATAGATGGGGTAATGACACCGAGTGTAGAAATAAGTGCCCCAAAGAAACCATCAATCTTTCCACCGATGAATGTGGATAAGTTGACTGCGATTGCGCCTGGTGTACATTGGCTGATTGCATAGTAATTTAGGATATCTTCCGCCGTCACCCAATGGTGTTTATCCACAACTTCTTTTTGAATCATCGGTATCATTGCGTATCCACCACCGAAGGTAAATAGACCAATTTTGAACCAGGAAATGTATAGTTTTACAAATTTATTCATACAACCTCGTCTTCTCGGTTTCAACACTAGCATTTTTTCACTGATTCGTAAATGAAATGAAGTATGTAGAATGCGATTGAAGAGATATAAAAAATCGTGTAATATGCTATAATTCACTAGTGAGAGGTTATAAAAAATGAGAAATAGAAAGAACTCTGATTTTGGTTGGATATTCTTCTTAATATTTTTTCTTGGAGGAGGAACATTTATACCTATGTTAATTATTGTTGGTATCGTATTTGCGATTGTGATGGCAGCGGTAAATGCCTCGAAGAGAAACGAACAAAGATCAAACCCATATGCTAGCTATTCCTCATCTACATACTATGCTGGAAATCGCGCTTCAAATATTTCCGCATCACAGATGGCGAAGAATAACATTTTCTTACGTAAGTGGTTTAGAACGCATACTGCCTTAAATGTTAGTACAGGAATTGAATTACGTGTACGTAATGGTGAATATAAGTCGCTTTCTAATTTGGATGTATATCGTAATGGTATCTTGGTAAGTGGACTCAATGTATTTGGTGCTAACTATCCAGAATCTTATGAACAGATTTTAAGAGAAGTTTCTAAGCAGGCAGATGATTATCAAAATACAGATGTCATCGATGTACAAGCTACACCAACAAATGTGAAGAAGGAAGAAGTAAAGGTTGAAGAACCATCTTCTAGTGCACAGAGCTATATTGATCAAATTAACGCACTCAATGACGCAATTCCGGATGAAGAAATCTCAAATGGATTATTTGAAACATGTGCACTTTTAAAACAGGCACAGAAGTTAGAAACAACTTTCCCTGCATCTAAAGGGAAACTTAAGAAGTTGTATGAATATTATTTGCCAATCCTTGTGCGTATTCTAAAACAATATGACGCTCTTCAGACGGCACAGACTGACCCTAACTATGCAGAAACAAAAGAGAAGTTAGGAAAGACAGTTGTGTTAATCAATGATGCGATGAAGAATATGATTGCAAGTTATACAGACCAAGACTTTATTAATCTATCTGCGGATATGGCTACTTTGAATGCTGTTTTAAAGAAGGATGGCTTAACAAGTGATGGTATGTTTGAAGTTGGACATAAAGGAGACGAGTAATGTCGAAAGATCGTAGAACAGAGGAAAAAGAAAGACTTTGGAATGAGGTCTTAGGCAAGAAGCGCGCTTATGAATCCACAGATGCGTCCGAACAAATCACATTAAGTATTGATAGTAATGAACAAAGTCAAAACTTAAACATCCTAAAACAGCCAGACCAAGCAATGCAGGAACTGAATGCGATTTTACGTAAACAACAAAAAGATTTAGAGGATATGCATGCGGCGCTACAGAAAAAGGATGAGCCTTTAGATATCTCCGCAATGAGTATGGATGTATTAGAACGTGATTTAAAGCGTGACTATGGTTTAACTGAAGTTGAACAAAAACCTGTTGAGAAGAAGGAATTCAACTCACAGAAGTTATTCGATGATATCTACAATGTGATTATCTCCAAGGTAATGGGACAAAAAGACGCAATCCATCAGATGGTAAATGCGTTTAGAAGACCATATTTAATGGGAGAAGAAGCAGGAAAGGCGAAGAATGTTATTCTTGTTTCTGGACCTGTAGGTTCTGGTAGACACGAAGCAGTTACTCAGATGGCTCGTTCTTTATATGAACGCCAAGTATTTATCAGTGATGAAGTATATACGATTGATATGAGTCGTTATACATCTTCCGCACAGGAACAGATTTTCTTACAGGACTTATATGAGGCTATCTCTGGCAACGGTTCTGTTATCTGCTTTGAGAACTTTGAGAATGGTTTCCCTGCATTCTTACGTATGATTAGTTCACTTGTTACGACGGGTAGCTGTGTATTAAACAAACGTTATGTATTAAATAAGGGTGTACTTGTAGAAAATCAAACTGGTCTTGTGAAGGACAGTGTTGATACTTTAAGCGTTGGTGGTAAGTATCTTGTATTTATGACAAGTGGTAGTGTATCAAAGGTTCAAGATGCCTTTGGGGCAGATTTTATGTACCATGTGTTGGATACTGTTACCTTAAAGAAGTTAGATGATGAAAGTATTCGTTCAATTGTTCAGGTACAAACTGCAAACCTAATTAAGAAGGCGGAAGAAAACTTAAAGATTAAATTAGTAGTTGAAGATTCTGTTCAGGAATGGGTTATTCAACACTTTAATAAGGATTTAGGTGCTGCTTCGATTAGTTCTAACTTCTATGATTTCTATGTATCTCTAGGACAGGCAGTACTAGACCATTCCCTGGGAAATATGGAAGAAATCAAGATGACAGTAAAGGATGATATTCCTGTTGTCACAATCAAAGAAGAAGATATCCAGATGAGTCGCTCACGCAATAGTAGTGAGGAACTTGAAGAAGTAAATCGTGAATTAAGTGAGATTATCGGTCTGGATGAAGTGAAGGCATATATATCTTCCTTACAATCCTTGGTTGCGATGCAACAAAAGCGTCGTGAGCAGGGCATGAAGACTGCAACACTTTCTAAACATATGATCTTTACAGGTAATCCTGGTACTGGTAAGACAACGATTGCGAGATTGATTTCTCGTTATATGAAGGCTATTGGTGCGTTAACACAAGGACAGCTTGTGGAAGTATCTAGATCGGACTTGGTAGCGCAATATGTTGGCCAGACAGCTCCATTAACGATGTCGGTAATTAAGTCTGCGATTGGTGGTGTACTTTTTATCGATGAAGCGTATTCTCTACATCGTGGAAAAGATGATGCGTTTGGATTAGAGTGCATCGATACACTTGTAAAGGCAATGGAAGATAACCGTGATAACTTAATCGTTATCTTAGCGGGCTATAAGAAGGAAATGTCTGTATTCCTAGAGTCTAACTCAGGTCTAAAGTCACGTTTCCCTAATATCATCAACTTCAAGGACTACACAGGTGAAGAACTCTATCAGATTGCTTGTCTACAAGCAAAGGGTAAAGGTTATCATATTGATGAAGCTGTTAAGGATAAGCTAACTGCGTATTTCAATGAAGTACAGAGTATCAATGCAATGGAAGCTGGTAACGGTAGACTTGCACGTAATATGATTGAAGACGCAATCTTACGTCAATCCACAAGATTAGTATCGAATCCAGATAGCGATATGAGTGAGCTCATTGAGGCTGACTTTGATTTCACAATTAAGGTTCAACCTCCAAAAACAAGTGATTCTCCTTCGTTAGAAGATTTATTAAAGATGACACAGAAATAGTAGTAAAAAGTGCTAGGCGATAGTTTAGCACTTTTTATATGTTTACATGCATGCACGTTTATCAATAAAATAGTTGGATATGCAAGTAATTTTTTGAAAGAAATTTACATATATTATGCATGCATGTTTTAACATAATAAATATTGTGTTAATTTTGTGTGAAAATTGTGTATTTTATGCGCTAAATTTGACGTTTTAAATAATTTTCGTGTATCATTTTCATATGAAACATAGATTAAAAATGACGACAAAGAAATTTCTAGCGTTTGGTTTGGCTGCTTGCATGGTAGGCGGTACAGCACTTAGTTATGTGCTCGCAAGAAGAGACTATATGAATAAACAGATGTTATTATCACAGGCTAGGTTATATGATTCACTTCGACTTAACATGAGTGGTATTACGACAGCTGAGTATGGAAGTACCTTTGATGTACATACACTCGTTGCGGAACATACTGGTGATTTAAAGATTGATGGACAGATTGATGCTAGTGCAATTGGATCCTATCCAGTTAAACTGATTTTATCTGGTAAAGAGTCTAAGTTTGGTTTAACAAATTCCAAGATATTTACAGCGAGTGTAAATGTTGTGGACACAAAACCGGCAGAGATTACTTTGGCTGCTAGTAAAGTTGATATTAAAGCAGGAAGTTCTTATGACCTTTTCTCAAATATCACATCTGTTATTGATCCGATAGATGGTAGTTTAACTGCTTCAACAGAAAATGGTAAAGGTAACTATACGGTTGCGGTTGATGGTGATATCTCAAAAGCAGGAACTTATACAGCGACTGTAACTGCAACGGATAAGAATGGGAATGTTTCTACTGCTTCTTATACAATTAATGTCACAAGAGCGTATGCGTCCACTGGACCAGTAGATACTTCTGGTAATTATCAGACAATCTATTCTTACCTAACGGGTACACTTGGTTTGTCTAAGGCAGCTGCTTGTGGTGTTTTGGCAAATATGTGGCAAGAATCCAAGTTTAATCCAACTGCTGGCTCATCCTATTATGGTTTATGCCAATGGGGTGGTGGTAGATATACAAACTTAGTTAACTACTGTGCAAATAATGGTCTCGACTATACAACGGTTGAAGGACAGTTAGCTTTCTTAACACATGAGTTAACGGGTGCGTATAACAGTACTCTTGTTGGATTACAGAATGTTGCGGATTCAGCAGAAGGTGCAGCTGAGGCAGCTACAATCTTCGTAACAAGATATGAAGGTGCTTCACATACAGCTGGACGTGCTGATAAGGCATATGCATATTATCTAGAAGGATAATAGTAAAAAATCAATTAGATTGGTATTTCCTCCATCTCGAAGGATTCTTTCGAAAAGATGGAGGTTTTTGTTTGTAAATTTTACAAAATAGATTTGGATTGGGTTTCTGTGTGTAATAGGGGGATATACGATAATAAGAATTGTGATATAGTAGAAAAACATAGAGCAGAGAAACAGCCTACATTAGCTCTGTACATTTCTATGTCAATTCGTATGAAGATGATAGGGCTTCCATATGGGGGATGGTTTTATCATGGAAGAAAAAGGAGAAATTAAAAGTATGAAACAAATGGAGAGAATTGCTGGCTTTATATTGTTGGCAATTGTAATCTTATTCGGCATGTTTGGATTAAGTTCCTCAATGCTGTATTTCAGATTAATGATGGGCGCAATTTTAGGTTACGCTTTAGCGAGAGGTTTTATGGGCTTTGCGGGAAGTGTAAACCGTGCCTATAAGGGTGGTTCTACAAAGCTCATGAGAGCCTTGATGTTTATGTTTTTCGTTTCGGCTGCAGTTAGTACAGCAGTCCTATATAATGCGGATGTTTCCCAGTTTGATCTTTGGGTAAACCCAATTAACTTAGGCTTGATCTTAGGAGGTCTTCTCTTCGGATTTGGTATGGCGTTTGCGTCATGTTGTGCATCTGGTGTACTAACAGACTTGGTTGCGGCATTCCCTAGAGGTATTGTTACCTTACTATTCTTCTGTATTGGTGTATTTGTAGGCTTCCCAATTCAGAATACAGCAAGCTGGGTACAGGATTCTTTAATCAAGTTTGGTGATAAGAATGGTGTATACTTCCCAGACTTATTTGCATTTGATGGTTTACAGGGTTACTTAGGTGCGTTAATTCTAACTGGTATTCTTTGCTTGATCGTAGTGAAGTTAAGTTATCTCTACGAAAAGAAGAGAAAGGAAGCAGGAACTTACTTTGGTATCGGTAGTGAAACCGTACAGCTAGCTGCTGAAAAGAAGTCTCTTGATGAAACTGAGCCTGTTTGCCCATGCAGTGAAGAAGGTTATGTGAAGATCTTCGCACGTCCTTGGAGTTTAAGAACGGCTGTTCTTGTCATCTCTGCAGTATTCGTACTTCTCATGGGTGTTACAAAAGCAGGTTGGGGTGCAAGTACTCCTTACGGATTCTGGTTTGGCAAGTTACTCATGTTGTTTGGTGTTAAGGTAGAAACAATTGTTGAATTTACAAAGGGAGCAGCAGGGCCTTACCAAATGCCTTTCTTTGAGCACCCAATTAATGTACAGAATGTAGGTATCGTATTAGGTACATTTGTATACATGCTCACATCAAATAACTTCATCTCCTTCTGCAAGTCAAGTTGGAAGATGAATCCAAAACAAGCATTATTCTATGCAATTGGTGGCTTTGCGATGGGATTTGGTACAAGACTTTCTAACGGATGTAACGTAGGTGCTTTATATACTCCAATCGCAAACTTCTCACTATCCGGATGGATCTTCCTTGTAGTGTTAGTAATCGGTGGTGTTGTAGGAAATATCATTGCTAAAAAAGTTCGTTTAGATGGATAAAAAATTAAGATATATCGATGTTCTTGGACTTGTAATTGGAGCCATTATAGGCTGGGGTTCCTTTACACTTCCAGGTACAAAGTTTTTAAAAGAAGCAGGTGTAATCAACACCTTTATTGGGCTTTTGATTGGTGGTATCTTTATCATGGTGATACAAAATGGCTATCACATCATGCTAGAGAATCATAGAGAAGATGGTGGAGAGTTTACCTATGCTTTAAATCATTTAGGCAAGGTACATGGCTTTGTAGTAGGCTGGTCCTTGAGCCTTTGTTATTTAAGTATGGTTCCACTCAATGCAGGCGCATTTGTTCTTTTGTTACGTGAGATATTTGGTGCGAAGATGGATTTCTTCTATCTATATTCCATTTCGGGATATCCAATTTATCTAACGGATGTACTTGTGATGTCTGCTGTTATTATTTTGTTTGGTTACATCAATATTCAAGGATTAAAAATTAGCACGAAAGTGCAAAATATCATGAGCATTCTTTTGGCTGTCATTGTATCAGGACTTCTATGCTTGATGTTTATGAGAAGTGACTTGCAGGCCTTTCATCAAAACTATGTGGAAAACTACCGCTTTTCGTTCAGTGAAATTTCGAAAATCATAGCGATAGCGCCCTTCTTGTTTGTGGGGTTTGATGTAGTACCACAGGTTTCGGAGGAGCTTGGCTTTAAACCTGAAAAATCTACGTTACTCGTAGGAATTTCGGTATTGATTGGTATATTCATTTATGGAGCGTTAAATACGATAGCTGGATTAGGTTTTTCACCTGAAGCGGCTATGAAGACGCATTGGGCTGTTGCGGATGCAGTGATTCAACACTTAGGAAAAGCAGGATTTTATATCATGTTAATTGCTTTGGCAGCTGCAGTCATTGGTGGAATCAATGGATTTATGATTGCGTCAAGTAAACTGATTGCAAGTTTATCCCAAAGAAAGCATTTAGGCCCAAAATACAGCATCAAAAACGAGAAAGGTGTACAACCATATGCCATTCTCTTTGTATGTGCGATTAGTTTGATTGGAGCCTTTGTTGGAAGACGTGTGATTATCTACATCGTAGATATGGCAAGTGTTCTTGCGGCAGTAGCGTATATGTATGTAAGTTTCATCAGTATATCCCTTGCTAAATCCAAGGTGGAAAAAGTACTGTGTATGCTAGGTTCACTGATTTCAGCCAGTTTCATTGTGCTGTTAATGTTTCCAGGATCTCCCGCACAACTTTCAAAGGAAGCTTTCATTAGTCTAATCTTATGGACGGTTTGTGGTATTTTGGTATATCAATTTAGAAAAAGAAAGAATGTTTCGTGAAGAAAAGGAGAGAGTATGAAGATTGTAGTTGTAGGTAGTGTAGCTGGTGGTGCCAGTGTTGCCGCAAGAGCTAGAAGAATCGACGAAACAGCAGAAGTTATTATGTTTGAAAGAGGAGAGAATGTATCCTTCTCTAACTGCTGCCTACCTTTCGCTTTAAGTGGTATCGTTGATAATAGCGATAAGTTGGTTTTGATGAATCCAGAAGAATTCTGGAATAAGTACAGAATCAAGGCTTTGGTAAAGCATGAGGTTACAGAGATTCATCCAGACAAGAAAGAAGTAGTTGTTAAGAACTTAGTTACTGGAGAAAGTTTTACAGAGAGCTATGATAAGTTAGCACTTTCCCCAGGAGCTAATGCAATCTTGCCAGCTTCTATCAAGGGTATTGATCGTGAGAATGTATTTGTAGTAAAGAACGTTACAGATATTAAGAAGATTGAAGCCTTTGTAGCTGCTAAGAA
>JABZLU010000029.1:0-8480 GCA_015256605.1 Solobacterium sp. | reverse complement strand
GTGTTACAACACCACAGAATGGTCCAGGTCCAGTAACACGAATCCACACAAGAGCCCAAATAAGTGCAGGAATTGTACGAATTAATAAGATTAGAGCACGGAATAACATCGCGATTGGTTTAGGCACAATATTTGTGGATGCTAGGAAACTAACAGGAATCGCAAGAATTGCACCGATAATCGTACCAAGTACCGCAATCGCAATCGTTTGTAAGAGTAAGAATGGGATACCGCTATCACTCATATCAAAGATAAGAGAGACATTTGGATGTAATAGACCATTCACAAGACCCTTTGCGACATTTAATCCAGAATCTGTAAATCCAGTGAAGTGTAGAGATTGAGAACCCCAAGTCATTAAACTTACAACAATCGCAACTGTTATAAGTCTAACCCAAATGGTTTTAGGTTCTTCATTTAGTTTGGCAATAATATTTTCTGACATATGACCTCCTGTTTAAGATAACTTTGAACGCAGGTAATCATTGATCATATCAATGAGCCAAACGACAACAAACAATGTAATCAGAATCATACCGAGGTCGGAGTAAGCACGTAATCCAGTACGTTCACGAATTAAGATACCAAGACCACCAGCACCTACATAACCAAGAATGGAAGATGCACGTACATTGATTTCAAAGCAGTACAAACAATCCGCTAAATAGGTAGGTAGAATTTGGGGCATACACGCAGCCCAGAAGGACTGTAGTGTTGATGCGCCAAATGATTGCATGGCCTCATATGGACCCATATCAATGGTTTCAATACTTTCATATAACATCTTCGCAACGATACCGATCGTAAATACAGCGATTGCGACTGTACCTGCAAGTGATCCTAAACTAAAGATCAATGCAAAGATATATGCATAAATCAAAGTAGGAATCGAACGTAATACCGATAAGATGAAACGACATACAAGAAGTGTTGGTTTATTCTTGTTGATATTACTCGATGCAAGAATTGCAAGTGGCAAACCAATCAAAGAACCAATGATTGTACCAACAATTGACATCTGAATGGTTTCAATCAGTGGTGAGATTACTTTAGAAAAGTAATTGAAATTTGGGTGGAAAATCTTCGATAGAATCACAGTCAACTCTTTTAAACGTGTAATGATGGTTGATAAGTTAAAACCTGTTGCACGTATAGAGATAATCACAACAATCGTAAATAACAGAAGAATCAAAGGTGTTCTACTGCGAGGTCTTTCAACGGTATGCCCGTTTGGCAGTGTAATGAGTTCGGGTTTAAAGACTCTGTCAAACAGTGGCGTTTTTAACATTTTTTGTTTCGCCATGTTTACTTGCCTTCAACTTCCTTCGCATCATCCTTTGAAGTAGGAATTACCTTACCGTTATAAACTTCATCAAGAATTTCTTTTGTGATTTTATCAGTTGGACCATCATAAACAATATGACCAGAGCGGACACCAATAACACGAGTAGCGTATTTTAAAGCTAAGTCGACATGGTGAATATTTAACAGGATAGAGATATTCATTTCTTTATTGATTCTTGCAAAGTCACTCATAACAACATCAGCCATGATAGGGTCTAATGAAGCGACTGGCTCATCCGCAAGAATAATTGAGGGATTCTGGTTTAGTGTACGTGCTAATGCGACACGCTGTTGTTGTCCACCAGATAACTCATCGCAACGGTTATAAGCCTTATCTAAAATTCCGACTTTATCCAAAGCTTCTAATGCGTGTGTTTTTTGTTCTTTGGAATAAATTCCAAGAAGAACCTTATACCAAGGCATATCTGGAACGTTACTTGTTAGAACGTTACGAATTACAGTTGAACGACTCACCAAGTTAAAGGATTGGAAGATCATACCAATCTTTCTTCTAAAGCGACGTAGTGATTTTCCTTTGAGTTCACTTACGTTTGTATCATCCACAACAAGTTCACCTTCTGTAATATCAATCATACGGTTGATTGTACGAATCAGTGTAGATTTACCAGCACCAGATAAACCGATAATTGCGATAAATTCTCCCTGTTCAATCTTTAGATTTACATTCTGTAGACCTTTAGTGCCATTTGGGTAGGTCTTAGAAACATTTTTAAATTCAATCATGTCTATTCTCCATCACTATATGTATTCATTATTTACGCAATAATCATACATTAAAAATCAAATAAAATGGGCGATATTTTGAATATCGCCCACATAAATTTATGTATCTTATTTCTCAATTACAGATAAAGCCTGACGAGCTCCATCGTAATCTGAATCTTCAGCCTTAGCATATCCTGTATGCTTATAGATACCGAAGATCTTCTTGCCTGCATCTGTATTTGCGATTTCGATGAGGGAATCCTGCATTGCTTCGATGAATTCCTTATTATAGATGTCTTCCTTAGCCATTGTTACAGATACTGTATCGTTATAGATGTTTTGAGTAACACCGATAACATTTAATTCATTCCAAATAGAATCCTTACGACCCCATTCTTCTTGCCATTGTTTTGCATAGTCTTGACGACCGTCAGCGTAACATACGATAACGTCGATCTGTCCAGCAGCAGCCTGCATGAATTCAGCGGCGTAGTCTAATGTTGTAACGTTAGCTAAATCACTAATGGACTTACCATCGTAGTTGTCCATTAACCACATTGTAGGATAGATATAACCAGCAGAACTTGTAACATCTCTTACAGCCCACTTAGCCTTATTTAAATCTTCCCAAGTTAATTTTTCACCAGCATTTACTTTCTTTGCAAGCTCTTGTCCGTATTCGGATGGTCCTGCATAGATTAAGCCTTTGTAATATGTAACTGGAGTATCCTTATTAACTGTCTTGTGTGCATCACCATTCCAGTCGGCAGGTTTTTCAGAGTCATTTGATAAACCAGCACGTGTAGCTGTTAAGATAACATCTGATTCATTTGAATATAATGCATAAGTACCACCTGGTAACCAAGCAACGTCTACTGAACCAGCGGATAAAGCTTCACCAGCAGCTTCATAAGAATCACTGACAGAAATTTCAAGATTCTTAATGTTATATCCTCTCTTCTTCATTGCTTCGATAACCAATTTATCGAGGCCTTCTGTTGTTGCCTTAATTTCATCAACTGGTCTTGATGGAACAAATTGGAACTTTAATGTGTCGATGTCTTTTGAACCTGTTTCTGCAGGTTGCTTACGACCATTATCGTTTGTTGAAGCTGTAGTGTTTGAAGCTGTTGAGTTACCGCCTGTACAACCTGCTAATAAAGCAAGTGTCAAAACTGAAGCCAATGCTTTCTTGATGTTCATAGTTTTCCTCCCATATAGAACATATTAATTATAGAACAAAATGGAAAACATGAACCCAAGAATCAGATGAAATATTTACATTTTTTCTATACTGTTAGAAATGATAGAAACAATATACTGAAAATGATGTAATAAACTATCATTTCTAACAGAAAATAATTTTCATTCTAAGATTATATAATGCATGATAAATGCAAATTATAATATATGCATGCATGTAATTTAATATGAAATACTAATATCGTTACAATGAATGATTATTTGTATTTCATCAATTCTTCACGATATTTCAAATGTATCTGTTGTATGATATCCGCATGGAGAAGGCATAACATATGAATAGACTACTCACAAGAGAAGAAATATTTGAAGGTAATATCTTACATGTATATAAAGATACTGTTGAAATAGAAGATAACCTAACGGTTGAAAGAGAAGTTGTACAGCACATTGGTGGTGTTGGAATCGCTCTTGAGGATACAGATGGTAAATTCTTCTTTGTTAAACAGTGGAGATATGCACAACAAGAAGAAACGTTGGAATTTCCGGCTGGTAAAAAAGAAGAAGGTGAAGATGCCCTTACAACAGCGAAAAGAGAGATTCAAGAAGAAACAGGCTATACAGGAAAAGATTGGATATACATGGGTAAAATCTATCCAACGCCTGCTTATGATACAGAAGTTATCGACTTGTATTATGCAAAGGTAGATCTATATATTGGTCAACACTTAGATGAGGATGAAAAGATTCAAATCTATAAATATCGTTTAGAGGAACTTAAAGAACTCATTATGGAAGGAAAGATTCCTGATGCGAAGACAGTTTCAATGGCGATGTATTTATGTCAGATGAAGAAGAGGGGTGAAATATAAAATGACAGATATTGAATCGATAAAACTTGATGATTATGATAAATTATATGAACTTTGGATGAGTTGCTCTGGCATGGGACTAAATAGTGTGGATGATAGTCGAGAAGGAATCGCAAGATTTTTAAAACGAAATCCAGATACATGCTTTAAGGTGATAAAAGATAATATAATTGTAGGAGCAATACTCATTGGGACGGATGGCAGACGAGCATATATCTATCACACAGCAGTTCATCCCGACTATCGTAGAAAGAATATTGCAAAAGATATGGTTCAATATGCATGTGATGTTTTACGGAATATGAAAATTAGCAAAGTTGCTCTTGTTGCATTTGCAAGCAATGTTGTAGCAAATATCTTTTGGGAGAAGTTAGGATTTACGACAAGAGATGACATTATATATCGAAACCTCTCACTTGTTGATATGGAAAGGTATGATACATAAAGATAGAGAAGCTGGGCAGAAGAAAATTATCACAGAATAAACAATTATCCGTGATTTATTATAAGAATTACTTAAACTATCATATCTCTAGGTGTGTAATATAAATTATAATTCAAATACCAATCCATACTACGCTAGTACAATTTGAAACAAGCAATAATCTGTATTTGTTTTTATGTAACATTTCACTCTAGAATGTCAAAAAAGTAGCAGAGCAAATACATGCATTTTTTTAGTATCTTCAAGTTTGCTCAAGATGACGGAACCTTTTACATTGGTTTGGAAAGCAAAGCCACTTGAATAAAATAGTATATATCTTTTGGTATACTCAGTTTATTTATTGTATATTTAGCATGCTTGCATGTTTATATAAAATAACCTGTAGTTTAATATATACTATTTTGAGTTGACGTAATGTAATAAAAGCGTAAAATAAATTACCGGACACAATCCCGTCAGTAGCGGCTACCTGACGTTAAATGAAAATAAGGAGATGATATATTTATGAACATGAAGACCTTAACTAGGGTTGGGATGATTGCGGCAATCTATACAGTCGTATCATTAGTACTAGCACCATTTACATATGGTAACGTACAAGTAAGAATCGCAGAGGCTTTAACACTACTTCCATTGATTTACAAACCATCTATTTGGGGTGTAACACTTGGTTGTTTCCTAACAAACCTAATCGGTGCGATGTTAGGAATTAATCCAACTGGATTCTTAGATGCGATCATCGGAACAATCGCAACATTCGGTGCAGCTTACTGCACATGGGTATTAAAAGATAAGAAAGTAAATGGTATCCCAGTACTTGCTTGCTTAATGCCTGTAATCTTTAACTTCTTCTTCGTAGGTGCAGAACTTGCATACCTATTTATGCCGAATGAAATTGTATTAGGAACACTAATCAATGGTTCATTCGTCGCAATCGGAGAACTAATCTCAGTCATCATTGGTTACTTCTTAATCAAAGCATTAGATAAAACAAAGTTATTCGTAGAATAAACAAAAAAATCCCATTGCCGTACGGGATTTTTTTCTGTTATATATTTTCTTTTGTGCTAATATAAAAACTGTAATTAGTACAAAAGAAAATATATGAATCCAAAAATTGAAAAATCAAAAATTATACATATCAAATCTCTACAAAAACAAGGTATTACAAAATACGAACTGTATAGATTTATTGAGCAGAATCAGTACGAAAAAGTTGACCATGGTATTTATGTACTTCCGAATATTTGGATAGATGAAAGAGTTATTCTAAGTATAAAATATCCACAAGCTGTTTTTTCTCATGATGAAGCACTGTATTTTCATGGACTAATTGATAGAGAACCAAATCGGCATACCATCACAATCTATTCAGGATACGGTGTATCGAAATTAAATCAATCTGGTGTAAAAGTATTTACAGTAAGTAAAGAATTACTTGAAGTTGGAAGAGAATATATAAAAACAGATACTGAAATGCAAATACCTATCTATAATCTAGAACGTACAATCTGCGATTTAATACGCTCGCGAAAAAAATTTGAAATACAGGATTTTAAGACTGCTCTTAAGACATATATTCAAAGAAATGATAAAGATTTAAATCGACTGATGGAGTATGCGAAATTATTCCATGTAGATCAGTTGGTGAGAGGGTATTTGGAGGTGATGTTGTAATTGTGTTTACTGCTGCACAGTTAAAAGGAAAAATAAAATATTTTGCGAAACAAAAGAATCTAGATGCACGAATATTATTAAGAATTTATATGATGGAGCGCTTTTTAGAGAGAATTACAAATTCTAATTATGTAGATAAAATTGTAATTAAGGGAGGTGTATTAATTACCTCAATGATAGGTATTTCTTTACGGTCGACAATGGATATAGATACTTCGATTCAAGAATTTAAGTTATCCAAACGAAATGTACAGGCCATGATTCAAGAAATAATCAATATTGATATTTCAGATGGAGTAATATTTCAAATAAGAGAATTCTCTGAAATTATGGATAATATGGAGTATCCTGGTTTACGTGTCTCGATTGATGCAATAATTGATGAAATGAAGGTACCTTTTAAAGTGGATTTATCAACTGGTGATGCAATTACACCAAGTGCAATAGAATATAAATACAGGTTAATGTTTGAGGATAGAACAATTCTGCTGAAATCCTATAATATTGAAACAATTCTTGCGGAAAAGTTACAAACTATTTTATCCAGAGGAATCTTAAACACACGGATGAGAGATTTTTATGATATACATGTATTAATGTCTATATATAAAGATGATATTGATAAAGATATTATGAAAAAATCTTTTTTCAGAACTTGTAGTAATAGAAAAACATTCTATGTGATGGAAAGCGGAAATCTTATCATAGATAAAATTGCTAGAGAAAAATATTTAAAAAATTTATGGGTTTTATATCAAAAAAAATATGAGTATGCACAGCCTATTGATTATGAAACGGTGATGTATAGTATATTGGTGTTATTTAAGATAGTAGAATTATAACAATTTATAAACCTGCTGTTATAAGTTGAGGCTATATGCCTCTTTTTATATCTCAGTAAAAAATTTTGTGAATGAAATATTTATAAATATGGATTGATTAATTAGGTTATAATAGGCTCATTCAATTTTTAATAAGGGGGGGCTACTTCCATGAAACTGAAAGCATTCAAAGCTGCATTTCCATACACTTTACCAATTCTTACAGGCTTTCTATTCTTAGGCTTTGCATATGGAATCTATATGAATGCGAATGGATTTTCATTTGTATATCCGATGTTAACAAGTCTTTTGGTATATGGAGGTTCTTTGGAGTTTGTGACGGTTGAAATGTTACTAAGTCCGTTTGCACCAATGCAAGTACTAATCATGACACTTCTAATTCAGGCAAGACATATCTTTTATGGTATTTCAATGTTAGAACGCTATAAAGGTATGGGTTGGAAGAAATACTATTTGATTTTTGGAATGTGTGATGAATCTTTTTCCATCAACTATACAGCGAATATCCCTGAGGATGTGGATAAAGGTTGGTTTATGTTTTTTGTTACATTATTGAATCAGTTCTATTGGTGTATCAGTGCGACTCTTGGCTGTCTTCTTGGATCAGTTCTAAATTTTAATACGAAGGGAGTTAGTTTTGTGATGACTGCAATGTTTGTTGTAATCTTCTTAGAACAATGGTTAAAAGAAGAACATCATATCGCTTCCTTAATTGGTATTGTGGCATCAGTAATCTGCCTCATTATATTTGGCTCAAATTCCTTTATGATACCTACGATGGCAATCATCGTCATCACGCTAACGTTATCAAAAAGAAGAATGGAATCGTTGGAGGTGCAGAAATGACAATCGCACAGCAGATTATAACAATCGCTCTATGTATATTTGGCACAATGTTAACGAGGTTTTTGCCATTTATCATTTTTAGTGAAAAGAGGAAAACACCTGAATTTGTAAATTATATTGGTAGATATCTTCCACCTGCTGTATTTGGGATGTTAGTTATATATTGTCTGAAAGATGTTCAGTTCTTGCGGGGAAATTATGGAATTCCGGAGATCATTTCTATATTAGTCACCACGATTCTGCATGTATGGAAGCGTAATATGTTAATTTCAATCGCAGGTGGAACAATTTGTTATATGGTGTTAATTCAATTTATATTTTAATAAAAAAGGTAAGTGTATTTGTTGTTACACTTACCTTTCAAATTGATTTCTATAAATTAAGAACTAGTCTTTTCGTAGTCGCCACCTGTTAGGCCAAAGAATTCTTCGAATGTTGTATCATCTCCAGCATCGTGAATTTGTTCTGCTGTATCTTTTCCAACATAACGATAGTGCCATGGCATAAAGGTATAACCAGTAATGG
>JABZLU010000292.1:0-538 GCA_015256605.1 Solobacterium sp. | reverse complement strand
AGGTAGTCTTCAGCGTATCCTTTCAAGTATTGAAGAATCATAGCTGAGATTTCTTGTGGAGTGTATTCTTTTCCATTAGCAGAAACTTTTTCAGAAGTTCCCATCTTAGATTTGATAGAGATAACTGTATCTGGGTTTGTGACTGCTTGACGTTTTGCAGCATCACCAACAATGATTTCACCGTTTTTGAATGATACTACAGATGGAGTTGTGCGGTTTCCTTCTGGGTTTGCGATGATTTTGCTTTCAGTTCCTTCAAGAACTGCAACTGCTGAGTTTGTTGTACCTAAGTCAATACCAATAATTTTAGACATATTTTTACCTCTTTTTACTTTAATTCTATTTTTGATACTCTTTGGTTCGCTTCGCTCACTATTGCAAAGCTGAACAATTTCTTATCTTTCTTCATAGTTTATTGTCGTTTCGGACAAGATTTTTCAAGTTTTCTAGCCTAGTTATAGACCACTACCATTGCTGGGCGCAGGATACGGTCATGAAGTTTGTAGCCTTTTTGGAAGACCTGCGCGATAGTGTCAGC
>JABZLU010000291.1:0-538 GCA_015256605.1 Solobacterium sp. | reverse complement strand
GACTAAAACTATCTATAAGGAAGGGAGCGATAGTAGTGCTAGACGTAAATGAATTCGATTCCATGCGAATCGGTTTAGCCTCTCCAGAGCAGATCTTAGCTTGGTCTCATGGGGAAGTTAAGAAACCTGAAACTATTAACTACCGTACGTTGAAGCCAGAACGTGATGGTCTATTCTGCGAACGCATTTTTGGACCAACAAAGGACTGGGAATGTCACTGCGGCAAATATAAACGCATTCGCCATAAAGGCGTAGTCTGCGATAAATGTGGTGTAGAGGTTACACGTGCAAAAGTACGTCGTGAACGTATGGGCCATATCCAATTGGCTACTCCTGTATCTCACATTTGGTACTTTAAAGGTATCCCATCCCGTATGGGCCTTATCCTTGATGTATCCCCACGTTCCTTGGAACGCGTATTATACTTTGCTTCCTACATCGTAGTAGACCCAGCTGGTACTCCATTGGCAAAACGCCAATTGTTGTCCGAGCAAGAGTACCGCGAATATGAAGCTCAGTTTAATGAAGACGGTTATAC
>JABZLU010000290.1:0-556 GCA_015256605.1 Solobacterium sp. | reverse complement strand
CAACAATGCAGGCGCTGCAATCAAGAAAAAAGAAGATACTCATAAAATGGCAGAAGCTAATAAAGCATTTGCTCATTATCGTTGGTAATAAGAGGTGACAACTGTGGCAAGAGAGTTTTCCCTAGCAAAAACTCGTAATATCGGTATCATGGCTCACATCGATGCTGGTAAAACAACAACTACAGAACGTATCCTCTACTATACAGGTATCGTTCACAAGATCGGCGAAGTACATGAAGGCGCTGCTACGATGGACTGGATGGAGCAAGAGCAAGAACGTGGTATCACAATCACTTCTGCTGCAACAACTTGTCAATGGAAAGAACATCGTATCAATATCATCGATACTCCTGGTCACGTTGACTTTACTGTAGAAGTAGAACGTTCTCTACGTGTACTTGACGGTTCTGTTGCGGTATTCAGTGCTAAAGGCGGCGTTGAACCACAATCCGAAACAGTATGGCGTCAAGCTTCTAACTACGGCGTACCTCGTATCGCTTATGTAAATAAGATGGATACTGTAGGTGCTGACTTCTTCAACGTAGTTGATATGATG
>JABZLU010000028.1:0-8896 GCA_015256605.1 Solobacterium sp. | reverse complement strand
CTATGATGCATTCATGAATGCGAATATTCCACATTATGCAGGAGCAGATTCCTTTGTTAGATCAGGTGCATTTGCGACTTGTGGAGTGAATTATACAGATGCTGGTGTAAAGACAGCTAAACTTGCATATGAAGTCTTACAGCCAGGATTTAAAAAGACAGAAGAATTTATCACACTAGATGGTGGTATTATCACTGTAAATACAGAAGTAGCAGAGAAGTTAGGTATAAACCCAGATATTTTCGCAGATTTCGGAAAAGTATTAACAGTTGAAACAACAGGAAAGTAAGGGATACTATGCTAAGTATTTTGCAAACTACTTTAGAATTAGGTGCTTTATATGCATTTGTATCAATCGCGTTATTTATTAGTTATCGACTTTTGGATATCGCTGATTTAACAACAGATGGAAGCTTTGTCCTAGGTATGGCGATATCTGTATCTTGTGCATTTGTTGGTCATCCTATCTTGGGTATCTTATTAGGTATGCTTGCAGGTGGTGCTGCAGGTTATACTACAGCCTTTTTACAAACACGTATGGGTGTTCCATCGATTATTTCAGGAATCATTACAAGCACAGGATTATACACAGTTAATCTATTTGTCATGGGATGGTCAAGCCAAATATCACTCTTAAAACAAACAACAGTATTTACAATCCTAAAGAAAATAAATATTGGTGGCAGTTGGTATGCTAGCATATTCGTGATTGTTTTATTAGTTGTATGCATGATTCTATTACGTTTATTTCTATCAACTAGATTAGGATTATCTTTGCGTGCAACAGGAGATAATCGTGCGATGGTAACAGCGTCTAGTGTAAATGTTAAAAATATGATTACACTAGGACTAGTCATAGCTAATATGCTAGTTGGTTTAAGTGGAGCACTCGTTGGACAGTTCAATAAGACAAGCGATATCAATGCTGGTACTGGTATTGTAGTTGATGGACTTGCTTGCTTGATTATTGGTGAATCACTAATACAAGGTAGAAAATCATTATCACGTAATTTAACAGCATGTTTTGTTGGTAATGTTGTATATCGAATGATTTATGCGATTATATTGCAGACAAAGATCATCAACGTGCAATCATTAAAACTAGTGACAGCTTTGATTGTCGCACTTGCAGTAGCAGCACCGACAATCAAAAAAGAACTTTCTTTACATATGAGAAAGGGGAAATAACTAATGTTAGATATACAAAATTTATCCGTTACATTCAATGCAGGAAGTATCGATGAAAAAAGTGTACTTCAAGATTTGAATTTACATGTTGAAACAGGTGAATTCATTTGTATCATTGGCTCAAATGGAGCAGGTAAATCCACTATTCTGAATACCATTGCCGGTAGTATTATCCCAGATAAAGGTAAAATTCTTCTGGATGATACTGATATCACTTATGTCAAAGAGTATCAACGTGCAAGTTATATTGGACGCTTATTCCAAGACCCTCTAAAGGGTACTGCACCGAATATGACAATTGAAGAAAATCTGGCACTTGCATGTTTAAGTGCAAAGGAAAAGAAATCACCATTTTCTTGGATAACAAACAAAGAACGTGAACTATTCAAAGAACAGCTAAAAATGCTTGATATGGGACTTGAAGATCGCATGCATACGCTAGTCGGAAATCTTTCTGGAGGACAGCGCCAAGCGTTAACATTATTAATGGCAACGATTGTACCACCAAAGTTATTATTGCTAGATGAACATACAGCTGCACTAGATCCAAAGGCAGCCGCAAAAATCATGAAACTTACCCAAGAAATAGTTCAAAAGTATCATATTACATGTTTAATGGTAACGCACCAGATGCAACAAGCTCTTGAAGTTGGTAATCGTACAATCATGATGAATGATGGTCATATTGTAATAGATATCAAAGGCGAGCAGAGAGAAAACATGTCAGTTTATGACTTAATGGAACGCTTCCATGCCAATACAGGAAGTAATCTAGCAGATGATCGTATCCTACTAGCAAAATAATGTAGGTAGACAATAGTTTTAAAACATGCATTCACTATTTAGTGGATGCTTTTTTCTGAATATGAAAACGATTTCCAGATAGCTGTAATACGATTGTTTTCAATTTTAAATAGACCATAATTAAGTCAAGGAGGAAACAATATGAACGGATCATTATTTATTAGGATTGATGATAGATTGATTCACGGACAAATTGTTACAGCATGGGCTAAAGTTCTAAATATTAAAAAAATAATTGCATTAGATGATGCACTTGCTGTAAGTGAGATGTTAGCAGAAATTATGTTGATGGGAATATCTGATGCATATGAACCAGAAATATTGGCAACATCAGCTGTTGAATCATTTCTAAGTCATCATCCACGGGATGAAAATGTATTACTTGTAACACGTGCTGCAGAGAATTTGGCTTTACTACAAGAACAACTGTCGTTGGCTTCTGCAGTAAACATTGGCAACTGCTCTAGAAAGGAAGCTTCATCTTATGTTTTCAAAGGTATAGGTGTAGGTCAGACATTATACTTTTCTGAAAAAGATGTTGAAGTCTTAGATGATTTATCTAGCAAAGGAATTAAAACCGTTTTTCAGCAGATGCCAACGGATAAAGAAGTACAGTGGCAACAGATAAAAGAAGGGTTAAAGAGAATAGAATAGTGAGATAAATTATGAATATAATTCAAGCAATATTAATCGCAATTTTTATTTATCTAGCTTCTATTGGATCAATAGTTGGTAACACGATAGGATGGTATAGCTTGGGTCGTCCAATAGTGGCATCGTTGGTAGTGGGTATAATTATGGGTAATGTTCCATTAGCTATTCAATTAGGTCTACTACTTCAATTAGCGAATTTAGGTTCAGTAACTCCTGGTGGAGCAGTGGGCTGGGATTTATCATATGCAACATATATTGGAGTTGCTGGAGCACTTGCATTTGATACTGGTGATTTAGCTACAACAACAGCAGTAATGTGGACATTCTCTGTTGTTGGTGGTGCAATTGGTGTTGCAATGTGGAATGTAAACTATGCATTAAATTTATTTACTAACCGTGTTTCTTATCAAGGTGCATTAGAAGCTAATCCTAAGAAGATTGCATTTGCGAATGCTGGCTTAGGAAATATAATTGGTTTTTTAACTAGATTTATTCCTGCGATGATTTTGCTTTCTACAACAGCAGTTGTTGGATCACAGAGCGGAATAAATGTTGCAGAAATCATTCCAGCATGGTTTTTAATAACAATTAACACATTTGGTGGCATGATGGCAGCTTTAGGAATGGGTATTTTACTTTCATTTTTGATTAAAGAAAAATGGCAATGGGCATTAGTGGTTTTTGGATTTATGCTCGTTGGATATTTGAAATTAAGTATGATGGCATGTGCAATGTTTGCAATCATAATTGCAATTGTATATTACGTCTTAAATGGAAAGGGTGAGTTACATGAGTAAAAAAGTATCTAAAAGTACTTTGCGTAAATCATGGAAAACTTGGTTCTTCTGGCATGGTTGTTCACAACAGGGAGAAAACCTGCTTGGTAATGCCATGGCGCATACCATGAGCCCTGTAATTGAAGAACTATATACGACAAAGGAAGATAAGGTAGAAGCATATAAACGTAGTCTAACGTTATTTAATACAGAACAGCAGTTAGGTGCAATTGCGCCAGGTATCTTAATCGGTGTAGAAGAGTCTGTAGCAAATAAGGAGATTACTCCAGATGTTGCAGAATCGATTAAGGTTGCATTAATTGGTCCTACCAGTGCAATTGGAGATTCATTATGGGTTGCCACAATTATTCCATTACTATTAACAATCACAATGACAATCACAAATACAGGAAATGTTTTCCTATATTTAGGACCATTGCTATATGCAGTAGGTTATCCAGTATTAACATCAATAATGAGCTGGAGACTATGGAATGTTGGTTATTCAACTGGAATCGGATTCATGAAGAAATTCATGAAGTCAGGAAAACTAGAGTTGATTACAAAAACAATGACAATTTTAGGACTTATTGTTGTCGGTGCATTGATTGCTTCATTTGTAAGTTTATCAATACCACTTGTAATCACTCCTCCAGGTGGTGAAACAGCAGCAGTCAACGTAGATGATATGATTAATGCAATCTTCCCTAAACTACTACCATTATTATTGACAATCGGTGTATATAGATTATATGCAAAGAAGAAGAAATCGCCATTGTTTATTATGGGATTCATATTGGTTATCGCAATTTTATTAACTATCATTGGAAAATTAAGTGGAATTTATACATTCTAGAAAGGTTTATTTAATATGACAAACTTAAAATATGTAGAGCGTTTTTCTGAAGTGATTCAATCAATTGATTCAACACAAAGCGAAAAGATTAAAGCAGCAGCAAAGTTATGCGCACAAGCTATCAATAATGGTAATATGGTACACCTGTTTGGAAGCGGACATTCTGTATTGCCAATTCAGGATATGTTCCCACGTTATGGTGGAGTAGTAGGATTTCATCCATTAATGGATCCACGTTTAATGTGGAGCAATGTTATTGGTCCAGGTGGAGCAAGAGAGTTGCTTTGGATTGAACGTCAAGAAGGCTATATTCGTAACTTTTTACAAAGTTTTACTTTCCATGAAGGGGAAGTAATGATTGTATATTCTCATGGTGGATTAAATGCAGCTCCAATTGAAGTTGCTATGTATGCAAAGCAAAAAGGAATGAAGGTTGTAGCAATTACAAGTGAGGATAACTATAAGAAAGCACAGCCAATTCACTCAAGTGGTAATAAATTAGGTGATGTAGCAGATATCATTATTTCTAACTGCTGTCCATTAGAGGATGCTCTTGTATCCATTCCTGGATATCCACAACCAGTAGGTGGATCAAGTACTGTGGCAGCAATGGTTATTACACAGTGTATTGCGTCTGAAACAGCTTTAGAATTACAAAAGATGGGACATGAAATGTTTATCTTTGTATCCCCTAATGTTACAGAAGTTCCAGCTGACTATATGAATCAGGTTTACGCAAACTATACAGAAGTAGTAAAGAAGAATGGTAACTAGATGACACAAATTGTTCTATGTGGGCATGGACATTATGGAACTTCGACATTAGAAAGTATCCATATGCTCGCAGGTGATGTCGATTCATATTCAGCAGTTGATTTCACGAAAGAAATGGATATGAATCAATTACAAGCAGAGATTGAAAAACTATTACATGCATTCAAGGATGAAACGATTTTGTTTGTTTGCGATATTGCAAATGGCACTCCATTTAAAATCTGCTGTATGGAAACAACAATGCATGCAAATGTATATGTACTCGCTGGTGTTAATTTAGCTGCAATATTAGAAACAGTGTTTGGTGATAAAGATGATTTACATGCATTAATATCAACTATGGAAAATGTTACAAAAGAATCAATTTTGAGTTATCCAAAAAAATAAAGAAAAAGTCTGCGGAATTGTATGAATCCGCAGACTGATTTTTTGATATACTACTAGTGAGGTTGACGTATATGGAAAGACATAATATTTTTCTTGAAATGTCTCAACTAAGAGACTTATCACCTAGTGAACGGCAAGTTGTTGATTTTGTGTTACAGCATCCAGAACAAGCATTAGAACTTTCAATTGTTGCACTAGGTGCAAATACATTTACTTCTGCAAGTACTGTTTCTAGAGTATGTAGCAAACTTTCAGTAAATGGCTTCTCCGATTTTAAGCAGAGATTATATGCGGATATACAAAACTATCAAGAATATGTCTATATTAATACGAATAGAATTCCCATTGATTGTTCAGACAGTTTGCAAGATACAATGGAGAAAGTTATCCAAAACTGTACGCGTGCACTAATCGATGTAAAGATGCTCAATAGCGTAGATAAATTTGAAAAAGCTGTAGAATGGTTGCAGGAATCGAAAACAATAACATTATATGGAAGTGGTGTATCAAATTTAATCTGTCATGATGCACTAATGAAAGGAATCAGAATGGGATTGCCAATCTGTTCTTATACATACTATTCAGAAATGTCTATGCATGCACGTCAGACAGGACCACAAGATTTAGCAATCATAGTATCTTATACGGGACTAACTGTTGAGATGGAAAAAATTGCACGAATCTTGCATTACAATAAGTGTAAAATTATAGCAATTACATCAAATGCAGCAAATGAAATTGCGAACTTATCAGACATTAATTTTCAAGTTGGTAATACGGAATCGTATTATAGAATTGGTGGTATTGAATCAAGAACTTCTATGCAGTGTGTGCTAGATATCATTTTTGCAGGATATTATAACAAAACCGAAAAGGCTAAGGATGTAAGTAAGAAGACCTTTGTTAATGATACATTCAGTGCAAAGTGGGAAGGATAATAAGTATTAAGAGTGATGATGTGTGAATTTGGTAATCATCATTCTTTTTATTTCTATTATGTATAAAATGAACAAAGATGTGTTGATTGTATCTATAACTTCCACTTTCTTGTGATATATTAGCATTCAATCTATAATGATATTAACCTTGGAAGTTTGATATGATTTAGGAGGTAATGTATGACAAAATCATTTAAAAGAGTGTGCTTGTTTGTTTTGAGTTTGTTGATGATTACTACAATGGTGGGTTGTGATACGCCAAAAACGAATTGGAGCAAACTGTCAGATGAGGAAAAGATTGACAAAGTTCTTCAGAGTTTTGAGCGAATGAAGAATGGGGAAATCCATATTGTAGGTTCAATGCATGCTGATGTTATTGATCCAAAAGAAGGAGCAGATCCTGTTTATAAATATGAAACAGAGTTTACAGGTACGTTTGAATTAAGACCAGATCATGTATCAGGAAAGTATTCATTTAATGGTAACGTAAAAGACTACTATTGTGACAGAATGTATTCATATGAGAAAAATGAGACTGACACACAGTGGACAACAAGTAATTACTCTATAGTGGAATACAATCAACCGATTGGAATCCACCAAGATGTAATTCTCTATTTTGAAACAATAAAGGATCAACTTAAATTGAGTGAAGATAGTGATACGATTACAGTACATTATGAAACAGATGATATAGATTTTCTTTATGCAAATGATGTGCAATTGATATGGTCTTCTCTAGGATCCCTTGGTTTTAGTAGTAATGATAAGAGTGGTAAGTTGGAAATTGACTTAAAGATGTCTAAAGATGATGGCATGCCTGTCTCGGTAACAATAACAGGAGTGCGTGATAGTGATTACTATAAGAATCAAAAATATATTAGTGAAGTGACATATTCAAAAGTCAACTCTGGTATACACGTAGATATTCCAAGTGGAATAGATAATCCAATTTATCGCTAAAGGAGGGCATGAAATGAAAAATATTAGAAAAGTAATTTTAACGTTCCTTACACTTATCCTTGTTTTAAATCTTTCTGCTTGCCATAGTTTTTCTCATAATGCGAAAAAAGATGTTGATACTTTTATAACGGAACTAAGAGATGCGAAAAGTACTGAGTATGTTAGTCAAGTTTATCGTAAATATCTCTATACAGGTGATGATGAAAGAACAATTCGTGAAGAGATGGAGGTTCGCCAGGGGATGATTCAATTTGAACCACAGGCTTTTTTTGAAGTATACAATAGTATTGAAGGAATGCGTAATGATTTTCAAGCACCTGCTCTTTTTGAGGAAGAACTCATTACCTTTGGGACCCCATACAGATTGGATCATGGAAGAAGTATCTATTCACCAAGTAAGGGCGTAACCTATACAGGGTACGCGAATAATGAGAAACAATTCGAGTGGAGAAAAACAGAAGATTGGACCTATGCTACGGAAGTAGAGGCTCCTAAACTTGGTCGTAATGAAGAATTTTTAAAGCTATATGAAACATATTCTGATAAGTTTACTAGATCAGAAGATAATCAATTTGTATATTTGGAATTTAACGGTGATGTAAAAGATAATCTTGATTTAATTGAAGCATTTCATTCAAGTGTATTTGAAAGTAATATGTTTGCAGAACCAAGGGATATTATCACAGCTGTAGACATTCAAATTAAGCTAGTGATGGAAAAGGTTAAAGAAGGTAATAAACTTATTCCTAGTGAGGCAAAGATTATTCTTACAACTTCATTAGAAAATAAAGAGGAAAAATGGACGGCAAAGAGTGAAGACCATTTTGAATATTACTATCGTAATCTCAACAATGTTGAAGAGATTAAAAAGCCTGAAGGTGTTACACTAAAATAACTAGTAATATACATATGAATCATAGGCGAAAACACTATGATTCTTTTTTTGTAAAACGTGATTCATGAATGAATTGAAAATAACAAAAATAATCGAGGATTAAGGTAATATGGTTATTACGATATTGTAATATAACCCTTTTACTTGCTTTCTATATAGCATAGGCGTAATATCAGATTTGATTTAGAAAGAGGTTTTAATCTAATGCTAGGATATGAAAATGAAAAGTTAGAATTCAATTATAAAAAATCCTGTGGTTTATGGTTAATTGCGATTGCTGTAGTAATCGTAATTGCTACCCTAATAGGTGGAAAACAAATAATAAACATGCAGGTATTTAGTATAGGTTATATGATTTGCTTTTTTTCAATTAATATGAATAAAGGCTTACTTAACAAACTATCCACTGGTTCATCAACCAAATTTCAGAAAAATATTTCTAAATATTCAGTAATATTACTGTTTGTACTGATGGCATTTCTAGGTGGTCCATTTTTCGATACTGAGAATTGGAGAATGATATGGTTGGGAGCGGTATTGGCTACAGCATTGCATTTTTTCCCATTCTATTTTGTGCATGGAAAATCAATGATATATCTAGGTCTTATTTGCGCCATTAATATTTTTGTAGGGTATATTTTTACTGATATCTCATTAGGGG
>JABZLU010000289.1:0-582 GCA_015256605.1 Solobacterium sp. | reverse complement strand
TCTTTGCGGTCTACACCACGAAGCAATGCACCAACGTTGTCACCTGCTACTGCAGAGTCCAAAGTTTTGCGGAACATTTCAAGACCAGTTACAACGTATTGTTCAGCTTTTTCTTTCAAGCCTACAACTTCTACTGTGTCGCCTACATTTACTTGACCACGTTCAACACGGCCAGTTGCTACTGTACCACGACCAGTGATTGTGAATACGTCTTCCACAGGCATCAAGAAAGGTTTGTCAGTATCACGAACTGGTGTTGGGATGTAGGAATCTACAGCTGCCATCAATTCGTCGATTTTAGCTACATATTGAGCGTCGCCTTCCAAAGCTTTCAAAGCGGAACCTACAATGATAGGTACTTCGTCGCCAGGGAATTCGTAGGAGGAAAGAAGTTCACGAACTTCCATTTCTACCAATTCGATCAATTCTTCATCGTCAACCATGTCAGCTTTGTTCAAGAATACTACGATTGCAGGAACACCAACTTGGCGAGCCAACAAGATGTGTTCGCGAGTTTGAGGCATAGGGCCGTCAGCTGCGGAACATACCAAGATAGCGCCGTCCATTTGAGCCGCACCAGTG
>JABZLU010000288.1:0-589 GCA_015256605.1 Solobacterium sp. | reverse complement strand
AGTTAGCTGTTCAAGTAGCTAATCGCATGAATCATAATTACGTTGGTACTGAGCATATTCTACTTGGTTTACTCAGCGACGGCGGTGGTGTTGCAGTTGGGATTTTACGGGCTATGAATATTCGTACCGACGATATAGTTGAAGCGATTCGTCATATTCTTGGCTCTAGTACTAATGGTAATCATAGTGGTCAAGAAGGAGCGAATAACAATGGCGACTTAGGTGAATTAACTGATTTCGCTACGGACTTAAATGAGTCCGCAAAACAAGGTAAAATTGATCCTGTTATTGGTCGCGATACTGAAATTCAACGAGTTATTCAAATACTTAGTCGTAGAACTAAAAATAATCCCGTTCTCATTGGTGAACCTGGTGTAGGTAAGACGGCCATTGCTGAAGGCTTGGCGCAACGTATCGTCAACGGTAATGTGCCAGAAATTTTGCGTAATAAACGCATTATTTCCCTTAGCATTAGCTCTATGTTAGCTGGTGCAAAATACCGTGGCGAATTTGAAGAGCGTTTGAAAAAAGCGATTGATGAAGTTCAACAACATGACGATATAATTATCTTCATTGATGAAATTCATAC
>JABZLU010000287.1:0-674 GCA_015256605.1 Solobacterium sp. | reverse complement strand
TCCACGATCAGATGGTGTTACCTTTTTAGCCAATTCACAAACGTCTTTATCATAGAAATATAGACCTGTAACGGCATAATTTGATTTTGGGTGTTCTGGTTTTTCTTCAATAGATTTAACTAATCCATTTTCATCAAATTCAACAACACCAAAGCGTTCTGGATCTTCTACATGATAACCAAATACGGTAGCACCACTTGTAGCCTGTGCAGCTTCTTGTAGTTGTTTTCTCATACCAGCACCGTAAAAAATATTATCACCCAAAATCATGGCACAAGAATCTTCATTAATAAATTCTTCGCCAATAATAAAGGCTTGTGCTAATCCATCTGGGGATGGTTGCTCTTTATATTGTAAATTAATGCCATATCTAGAACCATCACCTAATAAGCGTTCAAAATTAGGTAAATCCTGCGGTGTTGATATAATCAAGATATCCTTAATCTCTGCTAACATAAGCATAGATAATGGATAAAATATCATTGGTTTATCATAAACAGGCAATAATTGTTTAGATGTTACTAATGTTAATGGATATAGACGTGTCCCTGATCCACCGGCTAAAATAATTCCCTTCATAAAACTAACCCCTCTCACTAAGAATAGTAAAAATATATAATTTTTTACATCTTAATTATTCGAACACTTGTTTAATAAAGTGCTCCATTTTATAT
>JABZLU010000286.1:0-703 GCA_015256605.1 Solobacterium sp. | reverse complement strand
TGGGTATGTTACATCAACACCAATCGGATATTATAAAGCATTAATCGTTGACCGTGTTGGTTCTTTGGAAGATTGGATTGCACATGTCATGCCAGAGTTTCCCTCTCGCTTATTACACCCAATCCTAGCAACCATCTTGTTGTTTGTTGTGGATTATCGCTTGGGTCTAGCATGTTTTGTGAGCGTTCCATTTATCATTCTTGGATTTATGCTGATGTATTACAAGAGCGAAGAGCGTATGTATACTTGGTTAAATTCCAATCAGGATTTAAATGCTAGAATCATTGAATATGTAAATGGGATTCATGTTATTAAAACATTTGGACAGAGCAGACGTAGTTATCAAAAGTTTACAGAATCAGTAAACTACTACTTCTCATCTACATTAGACTGGTGGAGACAGAGTTGGATTGCGATGGCTTTACTATTTGCGTTTGTAAATTCGCCAATCCTTGGAACATTACCGGTTGGCTTATATTTGTATTCACATCAAATCATCAATATGTGGCAGTTAATGTTAGGCTTAATCCTACCGTTATCGATTATTCCAAATGCATTCCAATTAATGATGAGTATGGAAATATATTCTTCGATTGAAACAGGCTTCCGTATGATTCGCAAAGTACTTACAATGCCAGAGCTTGTGAGACCTAGTAAAGATGTAACGCTATCAGATAAATGTTATCAATTTGAGAATGTGTCC
>JABZLU010000285.1:0-909 GCA_015256605.1 Solobacterium sp. | reverse complement strand
ATGTAATGGTTGTTCCAAAGCTTCACTATCTTTTTTGATGTCTTCGATATTGCCAGCTTCGATAGATTTTTTCAATTTATCTTTCGCTTCTTCTACTTCTTTCATCAAAGCAGCATCGCCTTTACCTTCAAGGTCTTTCAATGCTTTCTCAGCTTGATATACTAAGGAATCAGCATTGTTTTTAACATCTAATTCTTCTTTTCTAGCTTTATCTTCCGCTGCATGAGCTTCAGCTTCTTTAACCATGCGGTCAATTTCTTCTTCTTTCAAGCCGCTAGAAGAAGTAATGGTAATCTTTTGTTCCTTTTGAGTACCTAAATCTTTAGCTTTTACATGTACGATACCATTAGCATCGATGTCAAATGTTACTTCGATTTGAGGAACCCCACGAGGAGCAGCTGGGATACCATCCAAGTTGAAACGACCCAATGTTTTATTATCTGCTGCGAACTCACGTTCACCTTGCAATACATGGATATCTACAGATGGTTGGTTATCTGCGGCAGTGGAGAATACTTGAGATTTAGATGTAGGGATTGTAGTGTTACGATCGATAATACGTGTGAATACGCCACCCATTGTTTCGATACCAAGGGACAATGGCGTTACGTCAAGTAACAATACGTCTTTAACTTCACCTACTAATACGCCACCTTGAATAGCAGCACCAATAGCTACGCATTCATCTGGGTTAACGTTTTTAGTTGGTTCTTTACCCAATACTTTTTTAATAGCTTCTTGTACAGCTGGGATACGGCTAGAACCACCAACTAACAACACTTTATCGATATCAGATGCAGATAAACCAGCATCGTTCATAGCTTTACGAGTAGGTTCGATAGTAGCCTGTACCAAATCAGCAGTCAATTCTTCGAATTTAGCACGAGTCAATGTTACATCCAAGTGTTT
>JABZLU010000284.1:0-934 GCA_015256605.1 Solobacterium sp. | reverse complement strand
CCTAGTACGAGAGGACCAGAGTGGACTTACCGCTGGTGTACCAGTTGTCTCGCCAGAGGCATCGCTGGGTAGCTATGTAGGGAAGGGATAAACGCTGAAAGCATCTAAGTGTGAAACCCACCTCAAGATGAGATTTCCCATGATTTTATATCAGTAAGAGCCCTGAGAGATGATCAGGTAGATAGGTTAGAAGTGGAAGTGTGGTGACACATGTAGCGGACTAATACTAATAGCTCGAGGACTTATCCAAAGTAACTGAGAATACGAAGTGTGAGGTTTTCTTGGTATTTGATAGATATTCAATTTTGAGTAGGTATTACTCAGAGTTAAGTGACGATAGCCTAGGAGATACACCTGTACCCATGCCGAACACAGCAGTTAAGCCCTAGAACGCCGGAAGTAGTTGGGGGTTGCCCCCTGTGAGATATGGTAGTCGCTTAGCAAGAGATTGAGTCTAGTAAACTAGGCTCATTTGGGAGTTTAGCTCAGCTGGGAGAGCATCTGCCTTACAAGCAGAGGGTCAGCGGTTCGATCCCGTTAACTCCCATTTTAGCGGGTGTAGTTTAGTGGTAAAACTACAGCCTTCCAAGCTGTTGTCGCGAGTTCGATTCTCGTCACCCGCTTTGAACTTTGTTCAATTACCAAGTTTTTTAAACTTGGGCGCGTAGCTCAGGTGGTTAGAGCGCACGCCTGATAAGCGTGAGGTCGGTGGTTCGAGTCCACTCGTGCCCATTAATAATATGGTCCGTTGGTCAAGGGGTTAAGACACCGCCTTTTCACGGCGGTAACACGGGTTCGAATCCCGTACGGACTATATTTTTGGAGGATTACCCAAGTCCGGCTGAAGGGAACGGTCTTGAAAACCGTCAGGCGTGTAAAAGCGTGCGTGGGTTCGAATCCCACATCCTCCTTTTTAATTAACGCGGGATGGAGC